>NZ_SELI01000014.1:0-211461 GCF_007845595.1 Apibacter muscae | reverse complement strand
GGGTTATTCCCTGCCAGACCGATGGGGTCTTTGGAGATGTATTGTCCAGTTTCGGGATTGTAGTAACGGAAACGATTGTAATACAATCCTGTTTCTACATCCTCGTACTGTCCGGCTTGCCTAAATGGAATCAGTGTTGGGCTGCCTTTCAGCTCTTTAAATCCTCCGTACAGGTTATACTCTGCTTCCCAAACCAATTTCCCAAATCGATCGTAGGCTTGTACCGGTCTTCCTAAATAGTCGGAGACCAAGCTGTATTTTTCCTCTCCTACTATTTTCGCACAAGGGGTAAAACTTCCTCTTTCATAAACCCAAGTGGTAACCTCGGTTACGGGTTCTTCGCGGTTGTATTTTACTTCTCCTTCGGCATCCGTAATCAACCTTGGGCGATCTTCTAGGGGGTAGTCCCACTCATGTAAAAGAACATTTCCATCCCAAAGATAGCGATAAATTTTATTTCCTACAATTTTAGCTGTTCTTCTGCCCAGGGCGTCGTATTCAAAGGAAAGGGTACTGCCGTCGGGCTTGATTACTTTTTGCAACATTCCGTTGGAATACCATAGGTATTCCCAGTCGCCGGACTCCCACTTCAATTTTTGTTCTTTTTTTTCTTCCCAGGCTTGTTGCCTACGGTTGCGGATTTTGTCGTACTCTCGCATTTCTCTACGGCTGTACTTCCGTATTTCGGCTTTTTGGTCAAAAATATTGTCGTAAACTTCACCGTCCGGCAGTAAAAAGCTAGTTGAAAAATCAGAGCCTGAGGAAGCCTCTACTTCGCTCCCTCTTGGGGTACGGGTTTTAAACCTTAAGTTTCCGTATTCGTCGTAGTGGTACCACCATTCTGTATCTTTTCTTAATTTACCTCCGGCGTCGTACACTCGGTCTTTTCTATGGGTAGAGTTGTACAAATTCCCTACCTCGTCGGGGTTTTTGTATTCGGTAGTCCCATCGGAATGATGGGCTTGGGCTAAACTTCCGAAGGCGTCGTAATCGTACCGAATGTTTGCACCGGTCAAACGGTTGAGGGTTTCCACCAGTTTAAAATTCTCTTTCCAGCGGTAAGCGGTGTCTAGGGTTTTACCGGCATCGGAAGTAACGGTTTGGGCTAAAGGTCTTCCCAAGTCGTCGTATTGCATTTGCTGGTTCACTCCCCCGCTCATGCTTCTTTGTACTTTTCTACGGTCTGGGTCTACCTGCAAACTCAGGTGCCAATACGGATTCCTTGGGTTCTGCACCGTAATGGGGGTTTGGGCTTTTAGCTCTTCCAACCTGCCTTCGGCCGTGTAGCGGTACTCTATTTCTGCGCCTAGGGAACTTTTTAGCTTTTGCAACTGCCCCCGCTCGTCGTAAAGATAGTCCAACTGATGTTCGCCCTGCCTTTCTTGGGTCACTTGTCCGAAAGGATTACGGATAAACTCTACTTCACTCATTAGGTTTTGGGCTTTCACCAAACGTCCCAAAGGGTCGTATTCAAAAGATTCCCAATAACCGGTGTTGTAGCGGTTGTAGGTCAATCGTCCGGCGCCGTCGTACTGGTGGTAAATTTCTTTCCCTCCAGGCGCTAGGGTTTTTACGATTTCCCCGTCTAAATTGCGGATGTATTCTTGGGTTTGCCCATCAAAATCTCTCTCTTTGATAATTTGGTCGTTCCGGTTTCTGGTAAAGGTGTAAAACTCGTTTTTCTCATTGGTGATGCGGAACAATTGTTCGTAAGCGTTGTAGTCGTACACCAAGGTAGAAATGGCTTCCATGGTTTTAGCACTGCGTCTGGATTGTTTTTTTAGGCTTCCCATGGGGGTATATTCCATAAACCACTCTTCACTGCCGTTGCTTACATGCACGGGCAAGTCATAAGCGTCGTACTTGATGCGTAGTTTTTTTTGCCCCGGCGTTTGAAATTCGCTTACTCGCCCCAAGTGGTCTCGTCGCCAATAAGTAGGCGCTTCATTTTCTCGGTTTTGGGAAATCAATCGCCCGTACTTGTCGTATTGAAACTCTTGCACAGCCCCGCGGTTGTTGGTGGCTTTCACCATTTGCCCGAAGGCGTTGTATTCCCAATAGGTTTCCAGCCCTTGGCTGTCTTTGGAGGCATAAGGTTGTTTTTCTTGCTCGTGGTAAAGATATTCCACCGTGGACTCGTCCAACCGTTGCCAGTTCGTTAAACGCCCTAGGGAGTCGTACTGCCAACTTTCTGATTTTCCGGTAGGTTCTTTTCGGTAAACCAAACGGTTGAATTCGTCGTACATATACTGAATTTCTTCCCCATCGGGGGCTTGTACCGCCTTTCTGTTTCCACGCTCGTCGTATTGGTAACCGGTAATTTTCCCTTCGGGACTGGCAACCATGGTTATTTCATGGTGAGGCGTATAGTCGTACCAAGTTTCTCCGCCTTCGGCGTCTACTTGTTTATACACGAGAAAATCCTCGTCGTAGTAGTATCGTTCTATCTTACCTTCTTTTTGGGTATACCGTACTTCGTTGAAACCTTCTTCCGGGAAATAGAAGATTTTTCCTTCCTGAAACTGGTTTTTTCCGGTGGTGTAAATGACTCGCCCTTGGGAATCGTACCGCCAAAGGTATTCCATTCCGTTTCGGTTTACCCGGCGCACAACACGGTCGTGATGATCGTAATAAAAATCTATGCTTTTGCCTTGGGCATCAAACACTCGGGTTAGGTTTCCGCGCTCGTCGTATTCGTAACTCACCAACAAATCTTCTTGGTTTTGGTATACCATATGGACAAAGGCTATTTTTGTTCCGTCGGGCGTCGCTGAAAATTTCAAGGTTCTATAGGCCTGATCGCGGATGTAAGTGAGTATTTCTCCTCTGGAATTGTAATGGAAGTTTAAAACCCCTCCTTGGGCGCTTTCCAATGTTTTTACACGGTAGATTTTCCCGAATTCTTTATGTGGAAAGGCTTGGTAGGTATACACATCCTCCCCAATTTTTATTACCCAAGTGTTTACATCGGGACGTTTTTGCCAAATTTTCCAAGTTCTGTCGTATTCAAACTCTCCTTCCAAAGCAGGACAAGGAAGGGGTACCACTTGGTTTTCCAACGGGTGTTTAAAAGCAACTACCCCGTCGGCTTCTTGGGGAACTAAAAATAAATCGTAGGAATTGGAAACCCCACGCCCTAGCATTCCTAGGTAAGGGTTGTCGCTCTCCCATACATTTTTCCATTGCAAAGTGTGCGATCCTAAAATTTCAAAATCTTCCCACTCAAAGCTCATGGCTCCGGTTACAAAATTCACCGGCTCTAGCCCTAGCTTACACAAAGCTTTTGAAATAGGGTTGTCTTTTCCAAATTTACTCGCTAGGAAATGGTTTAGTTTAGTAAACCCTGCACCTACTCCTTTGGAAATTCCTTTCATTAGTAAAACCGTGGCGGCACGCATTAATATGTCCGATAGGGAATATTTATGCGGAACAAAGGGACCGCCAATCAACACCGGATTTCCGGTGTTGAACTGTATATACAGGGTGGAAATATGGTTGTACAAAGCCGCCCAAGCGGGTGGGAAATATTGGTGCCCCAGCCCCATTCCCCAGCAGGTTAGCACTTGCTGGGGTTTATCCCCGCTCATTTCCGAACCTTGTACAATTACGGTTTCAGATCCTACGTAGACCTCGCCGTCGTGCGGGGCTTCCATTTCTCCCAAAGCTATTTTATACACCGGAAGGGAGCCTGTAATGTGTACCAAAGGAGATTTTATAGGATTTTTCATCATCTTTTTGGGTGGGGAAGGGATTCCCAACCCCATCACCGAGGTGGTGGTGGTGGCTTTGTGCCTTCCGTGTACATATACACTGCTCCCCAACGGTATACTTTGCGGAGGATTGCTCATAAACATCCCCAAAGCTCCTTGCACTGCCGATGGTATGGATATGTCGCCCGGAAGATAATCCATAGGGTCAAAAATAATCCCTACAAACGGGTGAGGCAAAGGTATAGGAATCGTCCGAAAGGACGGTGGGGGCGGTATTTGCGTATAGTGTACATCTAAAGCAACTACTACATCAAAATGTTTGGAGGCATGTTGCGAGGCATTTCCGCTCCAGGTATATTCTTTTTTATTGAGTTGAGGGATTGTGGTTAATGTGTGGGCTTCTTCTTCTTGCGAAGAGGCTGCCGCTGAGGAATCTGCAGAGTTCTGAGATGCCTCCGCTCCGGCTTGGGTTTCTGTAGACGAAGAGGCAGAAGATTTCCCCATAGCTGCATCGAATTTTTCTGCCTTCACCGGTTTTAATTTATAAGATTTATGATCTTTCATAAGGTTTAGTCTTAGTTCGTAGGTTGGGGTTCTGGATCATTCACTTTTTCCTGCCAGTTTTCTCCCACCAGTTGTTTCATTTTTAAATCTAGTTTCTTTCCCTTCTCGGAGGATTTGCCGTACTTCTTTAGTAATTGGCGCATGGTGTAAGGAAAGGTACTTGCCTTTCTTTCCTGTAAAGGCAACTGCGCACCTATTTCTAAACATTTTTCGTAATGCGCCAAGGCTTGGGAAGAGTTAAACATTCCGTCTTTGAATTGCCCCAGCATTCGGTGGCTTTCCAATTGTATAAAATAATCTTCTATTTTCTCTCCGATCGTCAAGGCTTTTTCCAACTCTTGAATGGCTGCGGTGGTTTCCGATTGGGAAAGCAAAAACCCGGCATAGTGAAAATGTATTTGCGCAGCAAAAAGCGTATCTTTTTCTACGGTTTGGAAAAGTTTTTCAAACTCTGCCTTGGCATTCTTTTTATCTTCCAATGCTGTGAAAACCGTGGCACGTATAAAACGGGCGGTAGCTTCCGATTCTTGGGAACCGTCTTTTTTGGCAATAAACAATGCCCGGTCTAGCGAATGCAGGGCAGGCTCGTATTTACCTTCTCCCAGCAAGGTATAAGCATTCAGGATTTGTTGTTGGAAATTCATTTCCGGATTTCCCTTTTCTCTTTGGGTTTGTTGTGCCGCATTTTGCATAAGCTTGCCCCCGTCTATATTCAAAACCACTTCGTGTGTGTTCGGTGGTAGGTTTTTGAAGGTACGTAGGTGCTTATATTCTTTGATCACTAGTTTTATGTCTTTTTTCTTCCGATTGATACGGCACCATTCCCCGATCCATTCCTCCCACTCTTGGGCATTGTCTTCCTTTAGGTTGGGCGGTTGCAGGAGTAAAAAAATCTTCCTTCCTTCCATTTCCGGATAGGTATGGTAGTAAGATTCTAAGGTTTGCAACAGCTGGTAGGCATCGGTTTTATACTTCCCTTCCGGAAATTGAACTTCTTGCCATTCGCGCAAGTTTTCTACCTGGGTTTTCAAACCTGCTTGATGCAACTCGTGCCAACGTTCAACCATAAAGGTTCCGTATTGGTTTTTCCCTTCAAAAGGATGGTACAGGATTAAAAATAAGTCCTTGGTTTTTGCCTGATCGGAACTTTGAGACTTGAAATACCCTTCCAACAAGCGTAGTTCATGCTTTTCTCCTAAACAAACATAAAGCGGACTTTGGGGTGAATTTTTAATTTCCCGGTACCATTGTTTGTCTAATTTTAAGACTTCCAATTGTACTGAATTCATCCCCTAAGTTTAATTAATTTTTACTTTGCCTCCTACAATAGTCGTTTCTTTTCCTGAACCTACGGTTATTTTACCCGGGCTGTTGATGCTTACTTGAGTAGTACCCGCTTGTATTAAATTTTTGGTGCTTATATTGACGTTATTAGCTTCTATTCCTATACCGGAATTTATGTTTTCTCCGGCTCCTACTCCAAAATTCACGGTTGTTGAACCTAAAATACCTATGTCTTTTCCATTGATTAAGATAGTACCGTCTTTTAACATATCAATTCTAGATTCTCCGCACACCAATGTTATATGTTCTTTGGAACTGATTACGGAGTTTCCGGCTCCATCAAAATTCATGACGGTTCCTCCTTGGTCAGACAAGGTCATGTCTCCTACTTGGTCGTTAAACGTAATATGCGAGCCACTGGCGGTTTGCAAGCCTTTTTTGTAATTGCCTGCCCCTCCGTGTCCGGACTTTCCTTTGCCGTTGAACATGGCTCCTAGGCTTACGGGCTTTTCTGCATTTCCGCTTTCAAAAGCGACAATTACCTCTTCTCCAATTTCAGGAATTACGTGCATTCCTTTTCCGTTACCGGCATATGGGGTGATGGAACGGATCCATGGGCTTTGTCCCCCTGTTGGTTTTTGCCATGGGAACTGCACCCGTATACGGCTCATGCCTTGAGGATCGTTGTTATCCGTAACAATGGCTGATTGTTCCTCGCATAATGGTATTGCATCTTCATCCATATAAGGAGGTACTTCATTGTCCATTGGAATAGCTACCACTTCGTTGATATAACCTTCGGTAATGTCATGAAAGTGTTTAATTTCTATAATTTTGTAGGATTCCAAAGGCACTTCTCCGTTTTTAAAGATTTTATGCCCCGGCATCCAAGCTTTTAGTTTAATAATATCTCCCAAACGTACGTTGGGGTTGTTGGTTTTGGCTTCCATAAAAAAAACATTCTGCCTTTTTAGCTTCTGTCTTTTTACGGCGTCTTTGAGTTCCGGTCTTCCTCCTTCTAATAAACTATGGTTGTATAATGAGGTAGGTACTTTGGAATAAATATCTTCCGAGGCTTTTATGGCGTGCTGTTGAAATGGGTTTACCAAACGGTGAGTGATCGGTACACTGTCTGAATCTACGGTATGGGGTTCGGCTTGACCGGCATCGTAAGCCATATAATTAAATTTTTGCGGAACCAATTGCATGCGTAGCTTGCAATCGTACACGTCTTGTTCTTCTACCATTTCTACGGTTTTTCCTCCATAACCGCCAAATACAATTTGTTGTCCGTTGTAGCCTAACCATTCTCCGTAACGGGTGGCTAATCGTTTCACAAAATCCCAGTCGGATTCTCTGTACTGTACGGTATACAACAATTTATCTTTCATAATCGGACGTATGTCCCATTGTACTAAATCTTGAGGATATTCTGCCGTAGCATTTTTTATGATGCCTGCTAAATCTAAATTTTCAAAGCTTTGGGAATCTAAACCATTTTCTAATAAAATGGTAGGTGCTTTACCGGTAAAGATCAACCGGGATTCTCCATTTTCTCGTTCATTGGTGATATCGGTAATAATTCCGGTAAATATAAAAGCCGGTGCCCCAAATTGTATCATTTGTATGGTGGTTCTTTTCCCTAAATAATTTCGAGCTTTTTCCATGGGGTAGGCTTTAGGGCCGTCAATCGCTTCCGCCGAACACTTGATGGTAAAGGTGTCGTGTTCCGCTGCTTTTTGTTGAATTTCAACCACAAAATGACTATCAGCGAGTACTCGTTCTCCACCAATGGTAATTTTACTATAAACAATATGAGAGTTGGCGAGGTTGGTTTCGGGGTCTCCGCCATACGTGGCAATAAGTGAATTGAGTCCTTTATACTCGGCGTACTGCTCCGGGGTAATCAGTCCATTGGGCAAACTGGTTATATCCCCGGGAATGATTTTTTTTATTTCTTGGGCTTGATTGGCGATATTTTTTGCTGTATCTACGGCTTTTTGGGCTTTATCTACGGCTTCTTGCACAGGGGCGGTAAGATCGGATATTTT
Source organism: Apibacter muscae (assembly GCF_007845595.1). Taxonomy (NCBI): domain Bacteria; kingdom Pseudomonadati; phylum Bacteroidota; class Flavobacteriia; order Flavobacteriales; family Weeksellaceae; genus Apibacter; species Apibacter muscae. Next base: position 203,852 of record NZ_SELI01000014.1, on the reverse strand, counting down.
ATCCGCAAGCTGATCTTCTAAATTGGATAATTTATCGGTGAGTCCGCTTAAATCTGCAGCGTTTTCAACAATTTTACCTGTGGATAATGAAGAAGAAGCTTTTCCTGCTCCTTTTCCTAAATTAGGATCTATGATTGACATATAATTAAGTTTAAAAATAATTAAGTTTGAAATGCTTATGATGCTATAAAATTAAACATTTTAATTAGATAAAAAAATATTTTTTTTATTTGAATATATAAATCTATGATAATCAATGTATATAAAAATAAACCTCTGGTTTATCTTAATTTTTAGTTATATACTTCTTTCTTTATTTAATTTTTGTACTACTCAACCTTTCCATTACCTTTATGGATTGTCCTTCTTATAAAGATTTACTAATAGCTTTAGTTCTATCTTGGAGTAAAGCTAAATATAGCCTATTTTATATTTTAAAAAAATTAACTGCTGAGTTTCCTAATTATTTCTATACTCTAAGGAATCCAATATTTGTAGATTATTTTCACTAACTGAATTTCCCATATTATAGGATTTTTCTAAAAAAAAGCGGGCTTCTTTTAAATTTCCTATACGCATGTAACAAAACCCTAAATTATTTAATATACCAGGATAGTTTTCTGTATTAACTGCTATATTACTTTTGTAAACTTTTTCGAAATTTTGAATTGCATTTTCAAAATCATTTATCATTAAATATGAATCAGCAAGTGGAATAAGAACGTTTGGGTACTCTTCAGAGTTTACCCAATTAAAAAATGTAATTGCTGCTTGGTAGTTTCCTTTTTTATAAGCATCTAATCCTTGATTATAAAACTTTATATTATCATCTGTAAAAAAAGTGTTTTTAGCAATAACAACAAAAAAGCTTAAAGCTATAAAACTTATAATTAATTGTATTTTTTTCATATTAAGAATCGGCTTAAAAGCATGATTACAAACATAAAAAAGATGATTGATAAATATCTGCCATTAATTAAAAAATCTGTATTAAAGTCTTTTTTTTCAAAAAATACTATTAATAATATTGGAAAATAAAAAATAAGAAGACCTAAACTAAGGAAATAATTATATTTCAACAAATCAAAGAATAATATAATTTTATTTGATTTCTCATTCATTTTTCTTAGCCCAAAAAAAGGTATACTATCTACTTTTTTTATGTCTGAAAACCATAAATTATGATAAGAGGGAGAGTTATTAATTACTTTATTATAATCTTTTTCTTTTACATAAAAAGATATATTAACGTTTTTTGCTTTTTTATCTATCCCCCAAGACCAAACAGTTAACCCTTGCGTAAGTCCTCCGTAGGTTCTTGCTATTTTTACTTTTCCTTTTTGATAACTATAAGTGATTAGAGTTCCTTTATAATTGCTATAAGTAGAACTAATGTTTTCAGCCTTTTGCCACTCTATTTTTTTTACTGTTATTATGTCGCACACAGTAGTTCCTAAGGCATAGATAAAATAAATTAACCATAAAGTAGAAAAAATTATTTCTAAATAATAGTATATTTTATTCTTCATTAAATTAATCTTTTCCAGCTAAAACAGTAATTTTAGCTCTAGCTTCAGCTTCTTCTTTTTGTAAAGCATTTAATACATCCTTAGCTTGACCTTCCAATAAAAAATTACTAGTGGCTGTACAAGACTCTTAAATAACGTTTAGGTATTTTATACTTACTAAAAAAACTCATTTTTTTAAAATTTTATTATTTATAGTTTTTTTTAGTTTGTTCTCGTTCTAAAGAATCTATGAAACTAAGCATTTTAATGCTTTGTTCATCCTTTAAATATTTAGATTTCTCTAAATAAAATTTAGCTTTTTCAAAATTCTTTTTATCAGCATAACAAATCCCTAATTGATTTTGTATTCTTATTTGCTCATCTTTATTTAATTTTGAATTAGTTAACGCTCTATCTAAATAAAATATTGCTTTATTTATACTATCTAATTGATAATAGCATTCTCCTAATACATGAAATAATTCAGAGTGCTGATCTATATCTATAAGGTTAAAACGGGTAACTGCATAACTATAATCTTTATCTTGATAAGCCTTCCACCCATCATCTATAAATTGTTTGTCTGGGCTAAATTTATTTCTTTATTCTTTTTATTATACTTTATAAGTGTTTTTTATCTTTTAATTGCAAAATCCATATTTTTATTAATTTTTTACCTAAAAATATTGTAAATAATAAGGTTATTGCTAGATATATAAATATATCCATCATTCGTTGATATAAAGATACTCTTGGTATTATTTGGTGGAATATTATTTCGATAAAAGTTAATAAACATAATATTAAAATACCACATATACCCCCTAGCTTTAATTCTGTTTTAAAATCTACTCCATAAAATTTATATTCTTTCATTTTATAATTATTTAGATTTCTAAGGTAAAATAATTACTATTATGTCTTTCTTGTATAGGTAAGCTTAATTGTGCCTGGAGGGGATAATTTTACTCTTCGATCATTTTTAATAAAATTTTGATTTAAATAAGGTTGAAGTTGCTTGGTAAAGCAATCTATTTCTTCCAAATCTTTTTTTTTAGAAAAAGGTGCTAGAGCTCCAGTTCCTAAGCGTATTTTAATTTTTTCAATAGAGGTAATTATGGTAAAATAACGCAATTCACTTCCTCCATTTATAATAATTTTTTTTATCTGGTCTAAATTTATTTCTTTTTTCTTTTTATTATACTCAATAAGTATTTTTTTATCTTTTAATTGCAAAATCCATATTTTTCTTAATTTTTTACCTAAAAATCTTATAAGTAATAAGGTTATTGCTAGGGATATAAATATATTTATCATTCGTTGATATAATGATACTCTTGGTGTTATTTGGTGGAATATTATTTCGATAAAAGTTAATAAACATAATATTAAAACACCACATATACCTCCTAACTTTAATTCTGTTTTAAAATCTACTCCATAAAATTTATATTCTTTCATTTTAAAATTATTTGGTAAAATTTTGAAGCCTTTTTAAATGAAATTCACAGCTGTTATCTATATTATCTGCTATTTGTTCCATGATAAATAAATCAGCTGTTTCTACTAGCCTATCTTTTTTATTAAACTCTAAACGGACTCTAAATTCTAGTTTATATTCAGTAAAGCCAAATTTAATGTTCGGTTTATGTATTTCATCATATTTTAGTTGTATTTGATTTAAAATTTCAGGAGTTATCTTTAAAGTCCCTACTTTTCGTATTTTTAAAAAATCGTTATTTTCAGATATTTTATCATATCTAAACTCTATAGGAACTATTACAGGAGGTATTATGGTAGAAAGATATTCAAATTCTACATTTATACATTCATCTATAGGAGTAAATAAATATTGATCAAAACAAATAAAATAAAATAAATTTCTTCTGTATTCTTCTTCTGCTAATTCATAAACTGGAGAAAATTGTTTGTTCCCCATGGCTACGAGGTCATTAACTCCTTTAGGATTGGTTTGATTTAGTTTTTTTATAAAACTATTTTCGAATAATTCATTTTCTCTAAACTTAATCCATTTTTCATTGATTTGCTTTTTATTTTTTATTTTAATGGTTCCATAGCAATTAAACTAACATCGGAGGCGTCATTAGCTAAAGCTTTTGCTAATGAAGCTCTTGCATTTTCTGAAAACCAAGTTGCTACAAATGGCAATAAAAATAATATTCCTTCGGCTCCCTTTTTCCCTAGCTCTTTAAGGTTATTTTTATAGGATTGAGCTGTTGCCGCTCTTCCATCTTCTACCATTGAGGGATTCATACGGTTAGTGTTAGGATATCTCATGCTATTCTTCCAATCCGTATGTTTATTAGGATTACTCAATTCTTGCATTAATTCAATAGCAATAGGATTAGTTCTTAATTGTGGTTTTGATAAACCTGCCAATTGATCTAATTTGTTAGCTAGTGCTATATCATCAATTACTAAACCTCCAGCTTTCCAAACAGCAGTTAATTTTTGTACATATTCTACCTTTACTTCAGGGCTAGAATCTGATGCCGGTGGGTTTATTAAATCAGTACCATCTTGGAAGAGATCATCGGGCTTTTCAGGTGATCCTATTATATCATTCCCTTCTACCTTATTCATATTGGCATAGGTTTCACTATCTTTTAACTCTCCTAAATTTTCATGATATCCTCTAATAGCACCTCTTTCTCCCCAAGCTAAAACACTAAATGCTACATAACCGGCTCCCATATTGCGTATAAGAATTCCTCCTGCTGTAAGCTTTCCGCCTATTGTTGTTGCGGCTCCTACAGAGGAAAAAGCCCCGGGTAAGGATAATCCGGCAGCAAAAGAACCAACTATATTTAAACCTAGCTCCCAACGATTATTAGAAGCAACATCAGATGCGGCTTGTTTGGCTGCTGCTTCACTGAAAAAAGGAGTTAGTATTCCACCTGTACCACATTTTAATAAGGAAGCCCCGGTAACGGCTATTTTGCCATTAATTCTTACTGAACTATGAGTTAAATGCCATTGTCCCTTACTTAAAGGACTTGTACATTTATGAACATAAACAGTATATAAAACAGCAGCAGTTGCTGCTATAGCAACACCTGCTACAATCCAACCTACAGGTCCACTTAAAGCTAATGCTAAACCTGCTCCAAAAGCAATAATAGATCCTAATATATTAGCTGGAGATTTACAGGTAAAATTATTATCTAAATTTCTATCTTCTATGTTTAAAACCGGTTGCTGGTTATTTTTATAAAATACCGTAGGTTTTTCCCGTGTATTGGAAAATTTTTGTGGGGCAGAGCTTAATTGATAGGTGCAAACTGCAAAAACTTTGTCTTTAGGTATATAGGATTTTCCCATTATTAATTTATTATATTTATTGATAGAGTTATAAAATAGAGTTATTATTTATAGAATAAGCAAATATTTAAGGATATTTCATTTTATTTATAAATTATTTAAATATAGAAAAACAAACATTATTATTAATAATACCATAGGAAAAAACATATAAGTAATAAAATATATTAAAACATCCCAAAAAATCTTTTTTTCTTTAATATTTAATTTTAAATGCTTATTTAATTCAATTATATATCGATCTTCATCTTCCCATTTTAAAAAAGTTTTAGAAGTTAGAAAATAATACTTATTCCCCTCAGAAAATTTAATTCTTAATATATATCCTATTTTCTTAAAAACAAACCAATAGGAATTATAACTATTTATCAACTCCATTTTTATAGTTTGTATATTTTCTCCCTCTATAATAATCATATTAGTATCTTTGAATTCAAAAATAATAGATTTCCTATTTTTATTCATTAATATAAAAGATAAAATAACTAATAATGAAAGTAGAAAGATTATTATGAAAAATCCTTCATTAAAATAAGTTATTAAAAATACAGCTATTGAAAAACCAAGAAGAAAAAAAATAGAGGCTATAATGAAATATTTATTGCTATATCTAGTAAATTCTAAATTTTTCATATTAATAATTTTATATTTAAATTTTTGTAATCATATTTTTTTACTTTCTTAGACAAACTGCAAAAACTTTGTCTTTAGGTATATAGGATTTTCCCATTTTTATTAATTATTATTTAATTAGATAGCAAGAGCAAACTTATCAGATCATAAAAAATATATAGTAAAAGATACCAATAATAGATAATAGTCCCATTATTAGCATAACCCAAGGTAAAGAGGCTAGTAATAGAATTATATAATCTGCTAGGGTCTTCTTTTTATTTATTCCAATTTCAATAAAATAATTTTTTATTTTATCATAATTTTCATCATCGATCTTAGTTTTTTTTTCAAAATTTTTAAAATTAATCCAAAAATAATAATTTTCCACTCCCTGTATTCTTATTATATACCCCATTTTTTTTATTAATAAATAATAAATATTATAATTATTAATATCTGAATATGGTATTTTAATAAAACTATTTTCTTTAGAAATAGTTAATAAATTTTCAGAATTGGAAAATAAAAAATTAACTAATCTTGAATATTTTTTAATAATTATAAAATTAATAATAGCAATTATAGATGCACAGGTTATAATAAAATAAGTTTGATTGGTGGTATAACTAATTTTTTTAGCAAATAAAGCAATTAAACCAACCAAAGGAAGAACAACCAAAGCAGATAAAAACATTACTTTAATATTTATAGCCCTTAATTGTACATTTTGTTGCATGTTTCTATTTTATAAAAAAAATATTATACTTATTAAAGTACTTAAGAATAAAAGTATAGGAGAGATGGTTATAAGTAATATTATCCAATCAATTATATTTTTTTTTGAAGTTTTTTGTGTGAATTGGGTTATATTTTCTTGTAATTCGATAAAATTATTTTTATAGTTATCATTTTTATTTATGGGTGGAATACTATAAAAATAGTGGTTTTTATTATTTGCTCTTATTCTTAGAATATACCCCCACTTTTTTAAAAGTAAATAGTATATGGCATACTGAAATATTTGTTCTTTTCTTAAGGATAAAGCTTTACTTTTTTTATCATCAATTATTAATTCATTCAAATTAAAATGAAATGTTGTTAAAGACGTATTTTTATTAATTAAATAAGCAAGAAAAGAAAAAACTATAGTACATAAGAATATGACAAAAATCATAGTATTTTTTATCTTTAAATATTGTCCTACCTGAGCTCCTATAAATATCAGTATAAAAGTTATAAGTGTATAAGTTATAATCTTTTTTAAGCTAATTGTATTTGTTTGTATTGTATTCATTTCTAGTTCTTATAACTTTCAATAATCATTTATATTTTTATATTGACTTTTTTCAAATAATAAAATACCTAATAATAATACTCCAATAAATATAATCTATGGATAGATGCTAAAGAGTGTACAGCTTTAAATGTTACTTTTTTAATTTCGTTCATTAATACAATATTTTATAAATACTTTGAAATAGCATTTATAAATTCTACATTATAGATTCCTGTTGCATGAAGAATAACTAAAAATACAATAATAAAACTGGTTATAATCATTAACCAAGGTGTAGAAGCTAAAAATAAAGTTATAAAATCGGAATAGGTGTATTTTTTTTCACATTTTTCTAATCCTTTTTTCACTTTTATCAGACTTTCAGTAAAACTATTATCTAAAGCACTATTATTTACCATCCAATAATAATTATTTCTATTTGTTTTTAGTCTGAACATAATACCCATTTTTTTTATTAATAAATAATAAATATTATAGTTATCTATATTTGTATAATAAACTTTATTACTTTTTTTCTTTTTTTTATCTGATATAACAAGGTGTTCTTTGTAAAAAATTAACTCTAATTCATTCATTGTAAATTTTAAAATCAAACAAAACCCAATAGTGATAATAGATAAACAGAATATTATTAAATAGGTTTGATTCACCATAAAATGATTTTTTTCAGCTAATAAGGCTATAGAATAAACTAATGGAAATAATAATAAAAATCCTATAATAAATACTAAAGTATTTATTGTATATATTAATGTTTTATCCTGTATTTCAATTTCTTTCATAATTCCACTTTTCTAATGGTATATTCTGTAACTGCCTCAAAATTATTTTTTATCTTTTCACAAAGAGAAGCTTTCGCTTCTAGTAAAAGATTATCTGCATTTATTGAATAGGTAATTCTATAGATATAATTAAACTCTGTATAATTATACTTAATCATAGGTTTATATAATTCATCATATCGTTGCTTTAAGTCTTCTTCTGATAAATTATTTCTATTTAAAGTGCCTACTAATCTATAGGTAGTAATTCCATTTTCTTCTTTTACTTTAGATTTAACAACATGGGTAGTTAGCTCTAAATTAGGAAAGAGTTGAGAATATTGTTTAATATCATAGTCTTGTAGTTCTTCTCCTATATTTGCCCGTAATAAAATATGGAAAAATAAATTTTTCCCTAATGTAACTCCTAAATTTTGTTGGGAAGAGAACTCTTTATTTCCTGTATCTATAATATCCTGAGCTTGTTTGGGTGATTTCTCTTTCAAACTTTTATAAAGAGGATCTTCAAGTAATTTTTTATCTCTAAAAATTTTCCATTTTTCTTCTAATTCATACTTATTTAAAATTTCAGATACTTCTCCCTTTCTATTTTGTCTAACTATTACTTTATCCTTTATTTTTTCTATTTTTTCTCCAAATTCAAATCCTTCTTTAAAATAAACAGGTTCTACCGAAAAATTAGAATCTTCTAAAATTATCTTTATAGCCATTGGTTGCTCTTTAGATAAACAATAAAGATATTGACTTTTTGTTTCTGAGGATAAGGTTATAGTTTCCTCATTTATACGTGTAACATTAAATTGTTCACACCTATACCTTGCAAGTGGCTCGAAACTAAAAGAAGGATCTATAGGTTTGGATGTTTTTAGAACTACCTTCTTAATAATAGGAATCCTGATTTTCTGCATTGCCGAGGCATATTCTGCTCCTCCAAAAAAACCACTGAAAAAAGTACGCATTTCAGGATTGGCTTTCTTTAATTCCTCTATGCTTATATTGTGCTTTTGGGCAATTGCAGAAAGCTTTTCCTCTCCCTCAACTATATGTAGTTTAAATTCTTCGCTCATTTTATTTAATTTATATCTACTTGATTTCCCTCTATCTTTACATTTCCATCCACCTTCATTCCTGGAATTGCACCTGCTTTTCCTACTTCGGTTAAGCTAGATCCTATTACTTTGGTTTCTTCCCCTGTGGCTGTTATTTTTTTACCATTTATATTAATGGTTCCATCTGAAAACATTTCAAAGGTACTGGCTCCTACAGTAATCTTTAAGCTGGTAGTTCCATCTAAAGTAATATTACCCCCATTATCCATCAAAAGTTTTGCCTGTCCATCCGGAGCCTCTTTGGTACCACCCACTGTAATTGCATGGCTGGTCGAAGTACCTAAGGAGGAATTTCCGGCCCCATCAAAATTCATACTGGTTTGTCCATGATCTTCTAATAAAACAGAACCTGCCTGATCGTTCATTAATAATTTATTCCCGCTGGCGGTTTGCAATCCCTTCATATAGTTTCCGGCTCCCCCATGTCCGGATTTTCCTTTACCGTTAAACATGGCGCCTAGGCTTACGGGTTTTTCTGCGTTCCCGTTCTCAAAGCTTACGATTACTTCTTCTCCAATTTCAGGGATTACATGCATTCCTTTTCCGTTGCCGGCGTATGGGGTGATGGAGCGGATCCAGGGGCTTTGTCCTCCATAGGCTTTCTGCCATGGGAATTGTACTCGTATGCGGCTCATGCCCTCAGGGTCGTTGTTATCGGTGACGATGGCGGATTGCTCTTCACAGGCTGGAAAGGCGTCTTCATCCATATAGGGGGGGACTTCATTGTCTTTCGGGATGGCTATCACTTCGTTGTAATAGCCTTCGGTTACGTCTTGGTAGTGTTTTATCTCTAATATTCGATAGGATTCTAAGGGGACTTCTCCGTTTTTAAAGATTTCATGCCCGGGCATCCAGGCTTTGAGTTTTATGGTATCTCCGACTCTTAGGTCGGGTTTATTGGTTTTGGCTTCCATAAAAAAGACATTCTGTCTTTTTTGTTTTTGTCTTTTTACGGCTTCTTTTAGTTCGTATTCGCCTGCTTCCATTAAACTGTGATTATACAGGGAGGATGGGACTTTGGTATATATGTCTTCGGAGGCTTGCATGGCGTATTGTTGAAAGGGATTCACTAGTCGTCTACTGAGGCTTACTGCTTCGGATTTCACGGTGTGTGCTTTTGCTTGTTTGGCGTCGTAGGCTATATAGCTGAACTTCTGGGGGACGAGTTGCATGTGTAACTTACAATCATATACGTCTTGTTCTTCTACTAGTTCAAAGCCTTTCGCTCCATAGGGGCTAAATACAATTTGTTGTCCGTTATAATATAACCATTCTCCGTATCGGGTGGCTAAGCGTTTGATAAAGTTCCAGTCGGATTCTCGGTATTGTACGGTATACAGGAGTTTTTCTTTCATTTGGGGTTGAATCTCCCATTGTACTAAATCTTGGGGATATTCTGTGGTGGCTTCTTGTATGATTCCTGCTAGGTCTTTGTTTTCATAGCTTTGGGTATCGAGTCCGTTTTCTAGTAATATGGTGGGGGATTTTCCGGTTAATACTAGTTTGGATTCTCCGTTTTCGCGGATATTGGTGATGTCTGTTATTATTCCTGTGTATACCAGGGCTGGTTTTCCATACTGCATGAATTGTATGGTGGTTCTTTTTCCTAGGTAATTTCTGGAGGTTTCTAGGGGGTAGGCTTTTGCTCCATCTATCGCATCGGAATAACAGGTGATGGTAAAGGTGTCGTGGTCTGCTATTTTTTGTTTGATTTCTACGGTAAAATGACTCTCGGCCAGTACTCTTTGTCCTGCGATCTGGATTTTACTGTAAACGATATGGGAGTTGGCTAGGTTGGTTTCGGGGTCTCCACCGTAAGTGGCAATAAGTGAATTGAGTCCTTTAAACTCGGCGTACTGCTCCGGGGTAATCAGTCCGTTAGGGAGTGTGGTTAAATCTCCGGGAATGATTTTTTTTATTTCTTGGGCTTGATGGGCGATATTTTTTGCTGTATCTACGGATTTTTTGGCTTTATCTATGGCTTCTTGTACGGGGGCGGTGAGTTCGGTTAGTTTATCCGCTAGCTGATCTTCTAAATTAGATAATTTGTCGGTGAGTCCGCTTAAATCTGCAGCGTTTTCAACAATTTTACCTGTGGATAATGAAGAAGAAGCTTTTCCTGCTCCTTTTCCTAAATTAGGATCTATGATTGACATATAATTAAGTTTAAAAATAATTAAGTTTTAAATGCTTATGATGCTATAAAATTAAACATTTTAATTAGATAAAAAAATATTTTTTTTTATTTGAATATATAAATCTATGATAATCAATGTATATTAAAATAAACCTCTGGTTTATCTTAATTTTTAGTTATAATTTCTTTAACGGAAGTTTTCTAAGGAATTGTATATAGGTTTTAGTTATTACTGTATTTTCCAAATGGACATAAAAAAAAGACTTCTGTAAACAGAAGTCTTTTTTTATATATTTTTTTAAATGTTTATGAATTAAATATGTGAGCTATTTGAGACGTGTAGCTTACAACCAAATTTAGCAAAGGTTGAGGAAATATTCCAAGCACGAAAACTAAAACCGCTAATATTCCTAACCCCAATTGATCGGCGCATGAAATGTCTTTTTGGTTCGATAAAAATTCTTTATTCCCCTGTCCAAACATTGCCATCCCATACATTTTGGTTACGTACACTGCTCCTAAAATAAGGGTTAGTCCTGCGAATATTGCTCCCCAAGTAGATAAAGTAAACACGGCTTTTAGCAATAGAAATTCACCAATGAATGCATTGGTGAGTGGTAAGCCCATGGATCCTAATGATACAATCATAAACAATACTGCAAAAATAGGAGCTTTGGAAGCCAATCCTCCCATTTGTGACAAATCTCTGGTTCCAAATCTTCGTATTAGAAGATCAGCGGCATAAAACAATCCTACCACATTTATTCCGTGTGCCAACATTTGAAACGAAGCTCCTTCAAAACCTGTTACGCTTGTTCCGCATTGAGCAGTTACTATGGAACTAGCCAAAATTCCTGCTGCAATTAAACCTACGTGCGCCATAGAGGAAAAGGCTATTAATCGTTTTATATCTTTTTGCACCATAGCAATTAAGGATGCATAAACAATTCCTACGATGGATAAAACCAAGGCAATAGAACCTGAAATTCCGCCAAGCGCGTAGGGAGTTAAAGGAACTAACAAAACCAACATACCGAATACCCCCATTTTCAACATAATTCCCGATAATAGCATGGAGCCTTGGGTAGGTGCCATCGTATAGGTATCGGCTTGCCACGTATGAAAAGGAAAAATCGGTAACTTTATAGCAAACGCTATAAAAAACATCCAAAATAAGTAGATCTGCGCCTTAGGATCTATTTCTGCTGCATATAAATCTTTAAAGTCAAAAGAACCGGCTTGTGTGTAGGCATAAATAAGACCTACCAGCATAAATAATGACCCGAAGAAAGTATATATAAAAAATTTTAGATTTATTTTCGTTTTATTTTCACCTGTGCCATAGATTCCACATATAAACCAAATGGGTATTAGGGTTAATTCCCAAAATATATAAAACATAAGACCATCCAGCGCTAAAAATAAGCCTATTAGCCCAAATTGCATAAGTAAAATAAGAGCATAAAATTGGGAAGGTCTGGAATCTTTAAAACTGGAAAATATAATTATGGGAACTAGTACATTGGTTAAAAGCAACATTAAAAGTGATAAGCCTCCAATTCCGAAATGAAAGGCTGAGCGAATGGGAGAGAAATATAATTTCTGTCCAATTTCAAAAGTTGAGGTATGTTCTACCGAAAATTGCATTCCAACCGCAAGGGCTAAAAATAAGCTTATGAGCGAAAAGCCAAGGGCTATAAATTTAGAATGGTTGGATTTTACGATAAACAAAAGTAAAGATCCAAGGAGGGGTAATAGTAATAGGAGTATGGTTAACATTATCTTTTCTTTGGTTTAAAAATTAATGACTTATAAATCTTAGGGCTAATAGTATTACTGCAATGGCTAATGACATCGCTAAAACATAGAATTCTGCATTCCCGTTTTGAACTGATTTAAGCCATTGCCCTATACACTGTATAATTTTAGTAATTCCTACCACTGTCCCATTAATTATATATTTATCGACTATATTTTTTAGAAAATTTGACAAATGAAGGACCGGATTTACCACTATTTCATTGTACAATTCATTTACGTATGCGGCTCGTGCAGAAGTTTTTTCCCATCCGGTCAGGTTTTCAACCATTTGGGGTTTTGCTTTTTTAATCACATAGCACCTGTAAGTAAATACTGCAACTAAAACTATCACTGTAAGTGTAAGAATTAATAAAATCATTTCTACTACAAAGGTGGGTTCTTCATGAGGAATATTTCCTACATATATAGGGCTTAACCAATGTGCAAATTTATGTGAAATGGCTTTTCCTAAATAATGAGGTAAATTCAATACACCTCCAAATATTGTTAAAATTGCTAAAACTATCAAAGGAATTGTCATGACTTTAGGACTTTCATGAAGATGAGATTTTTGCTTTTCATTTCCTCTAAATTCTCCAAAGAAGGTAAGAAATAGCAAACGAAACATATAAATACAGGTTAAAGCTGCTGAAAATAGGGTTAGCCCCCATACCCATTTACTTTTTTCCCAGATGGCAATTAGTATTTCATCTTTAGAAAACATACCTGCCAAAGGAGGAACTCCGCATATAGCTAAGGTTGCAATTAAAAAGGTGACATAGGTTACCGGTATTTTTTTTCTTAGTCCTCCCATGTACCTCATATCTTGTTCTCCTCCCATGGCATGAATCACGCTTCCAGCTCCTAAAAATAAAAGTGCTTTAAAAAATGCGTGTGTAGTTACATGAAATAGAGCGGTGGTATAGGTGCCTGCACCTAAAGCTATAAACATTAGCCCTAACTGCGAAACGGTTGAATATGCCAACACTTTTTTTATATCGTTTTGTCTAAGTCCTATAAATGCAGCTAATATGGAAGTTGCTAATCCTATATACATTATAAAATCTAAAGTACAAGGAACTAAAGTATAGATGGCATTGGTACGCACAATCATATAGATTCCGGCGGTTACCATGGTTGCGGCATGGATTAATGCAGAAACCGGGGTAGGCCCAGCCATTGCATCGGGCAACCAAGTGTACAATGGGATCTGCGCTGATTTCCCCATAGCTCCAATAAACAGAAATAGGGTAGCCGTTATAAGGATTGGATCATTGACAGAAAATTTGTGTGCTTGTGTAGCTATGTCCGTAAATTCTATGCTTCCCATGTAATAAGCAAGCAAGAAAATACCTATTAAGAGTCCTAAATCTCCTATACGATTCATGACAAAGGCTTTCCTAGCCGCATATCCGTACTCTTGATTTTTATACCAGAACCCTATAAGTAGGTAAGAACAAAATCCAACTCCTTCCCAACCAATAAACAAAATAAGAAAATTGCTCCCCATTACTAATAATAGCATGGAGAATATAAATAAATTTAGATAGGAGAAGAATTTTGAAAAGCCTTCATCGTCATGCATATACCCTATGGAGTATAGATGAATTAAAGTTCCAATTCCGGTTACAATCATCATCATTACTAAGGATAGTTGATCGATTTGAAATGAAAAATTAACTTTCAAATCATCCACGGTAAACCAGTTGAATAGTACTGCTTTTTCCATGGATTGAAAATTACAAAAAAGTACTACCGACATTAGGAAGGGTACAAATACAACCAGAGTAGCAATAGTTCCAACGATGTTTTTAGGTAATTTTTTACCTAATAGTCCATTAATGATAAAACCTAATAGTGGTAATATTGGTATTAAATATATAATTTTATCCATTTTTTAACCCTTTAATCTATTAAATAAACTTATATCCACCGAACGAGTATTTCTGTACATCAAGGCAATAATCGCTAATCCTACCGCTACTTCCGCCGCTGCTACTACCATAATGAAAAATACTAAAATTTGTCCGTCTGCATCTCCTTTATAGGCAGAGAAGGCAGCCAATAATAAATTCACTGAATTTAACATTAACTCTACACATCCTAGAATTATAATTGCATTTCTCCTTACCAATACTCCTGTAACTCCTATACAAAACAATAGGGTAGCTAGGTATATAAAGTAGTCAATCGGAACGATTTTTATTAAACTGTTTACTTCCATTTTATTTTTTTTGAAACATAAAATATTCTCGGTATTTTATATTATAAATCTCTTTTTCCTAACATTACTGAACCTACTAGAGCAGCTAAGAATAATATTCCTGCAAGCTCGAAGGGTAACACATATTTACTGAACAATAATAGTCCTAGGTTTTTAGTTAGACCTATTTGACTGTCCGGATCTGCCGGAAAAGGAATTTTCTCAAAACCTTTGAGTGCTCCTAAAAATGCTATAAATACCAATCCTCCACAAAGGGTTGCAAGAATTCTAAAGGAATTTCCTTTTAAAGGCTCGTCTTTACGTTTTAAATTTAACATCATCAAAACATAAAGAAATAACACCATAATGGCACCTGAATAAACGATTACTTGTACAGCTCCTAAGAATTGTGCATTTAAAAGTATATACAATCCTGATATGGAAAAAAAAGTTAGGATTAGTGCTATTATACTATGCATAGCGTTCTTGCTAAAAACAACAAACAAGGCACTAAGTACCGCACAAGTGGATATTACATATAATAAAATTGCTTCCATACTATTTTTCTATGGTATACTTTTTAATTTGTCTTTTTGAAATATCAATTCTGTTTTCCACGGATTCTACCAAACGGTCTTTTCCATAAACAAAATCTCTTCTTTCTTGCTCCGGCAACACCAATCGGTCTGTTAAAAAAATAGCTTCTTTAGGGCAAGCTTCTTCACACATCCCACAGAAAATACATCTCAACATATTTATTTCATAATTTTCGGCGTATTTTTCTTCTCTATAAAGGTTTTCTTCTCCCGGCTTTCTTTCTGCTGCAATCATAGTGATTGCTTCTGCTGGACAAGCCAACGCACATAAACCGCAAGCGGTACATCTTTCTCTTCCTTCCTCGTCTCTTTTCAATACGTGCCTACCACGGTAAACGGGACTAAATTCTCTTTTTTTCTCTGGGTAAGCGGTAGTTACTGGTTTTTTAAAGAAGTGGCTAAAAGTAATCTTCATACCTCCTAAAATGGCAGGTAGATAAATTCTTTCTTTGAGTGACATTTCTTTATTTGAAACCACTTTTGATCTATTGGTAAGCCTTTGCATAAATTTAATTCTCTTTGTTTTTTTAAACTATTATTTAAAAACCACTACCACTGCTGTTATTAACAAATTTAGAATTGCTAAAGGAATCATAATTTGCCAACCCAATTTCATTAATTGGTCGTATCTGAATCTTGGTAAAGTCCAACGTACCCACATAAAGCAGAAAATACAAAAAATAATTTTTATTAGGAAAACTACTATGCTTATAATTCCAATTGCATTCACGCCTAGGGTTCCATTTTCAGCCAATTCATTCATAAAAGGAAAGCTATAGCCTCCAAAGAATAATGTACTGATTAATGCGGAACTTATAAACATATTGATATATTCTGCAAATAAAAATGTACCAAATTTCATGGAGCCGTATTCTGTATGATATCCTCCAACTAATTCAGATTCACACTCTGCTAGATCAAAAGGCGCTCTGTTTAATTCGGCAAATGAACAGGTAACAAATAATATAAAAGCTAAGGGTTGGTAAAAGACATTCCAAGACATTCCATTTAAGAATGTAAGACCATATAAATTTCCAGCTTGACCTTCTACCATGGTACGTAAGTCCAAGGTCCCGGTCATCATAATAATTGACAAGAGAGACAACCCCATCGCAAGCTCATAAGATATCATTTGCGAGGACGCTCGTATCGCTCCCAATAGGGAATATTTATTATTGGATGCCCAACCTCCTAACATGATTCCATACACTCCTATAGATACTATTCCCATAATATATAGAACTCCAATATCAATATTTGCCACTTGTACTAAATAAGTTTCTCCTCCTATTAATAATGATTTTCCCCAAGGTATTACTGCACTAGTGCTTAAGGCAATAATCATTAATATGGCTGGTGAAATTATAAACAACCATTTTTCTGCATTTCTAGGTACAAAATCTTCTTTAAAAAAAAGTTTTCCCCCATCGCATAAGGGTTGTAATAAACCAAACTTCCCTGCTCTGTTGGGACCAATTCTGTCTTGTAAAAAAGCAGCTACTTTCCTTTCCATTAAGGTTTCATAAGCGGCTGCACCTAAACATAATAAGAATAAGATAACTACTAATACTACGGTAAACCACATATCTCTTTATTCTATTGTTTTAATATTATTGTTTTTAAGTTTGTAATGAGGATCGTTCTTAGGCAATGGTAATTCGTATTGATTGACTGAAATTACTGAATGTTTATTAATTGGAGTAGGTCCTTCAATTGTCCAATCATTTAGATCCTTTCTTTCAAACCTACACTCGTTGCAAATAAATTCTTCTACTTCGTTGTACTGATCTTTTCTAGCAGTAACTCTTATAATTTCATTCCCTTTTACCCATAATACTGCCTTACCACTACATTTTTCACATTTGCAGGTTGCATTTACTGGTTCTGTGAACCAAACCCTACTCTTAAATCTTGCCGTTCTATCTGTTAATGCTCCTACAGGGCAAACATCTATCACGTTTCCTGAAAAATCATTAGTGATAGCTTTGTTTAAATAAGTACTAATTTCTGCATGATCCCCTCTAAATAGTATTCCTTGATTTCTCTGATCTGTAAGCTGGTTCGCTACTAAAATGCAACGTGCACAGAGAATACAACGATTCATATTTAGTTTAATATAGGGTCCTAAATCATCGGGTTGAAAGGTTCTTCTAGGAAATTCAGAACGGGTTCGTTCCAACCCATGTTCATAGGCTAAATCTTGCAGTTTACATTCTCCGGCTTGATCGCATACTGGACAATCTAAGGGATGATTTATTAATAATAATTCTGTTACCCCCTGCACCGCTTCCACAACTTTAGGAGAAGTGATTACTTTAACTTCCATTCCATCCATGACTTGAGTACGACAGGCGGGAACAAGTTTGGGCATGGGACGTGGATCTTTTTCAGATCCTTTGGAAACTTCTACTAAGCAAGTACGACAACGTCCTCCGCTCCCTTCTAACTTACTATAGTAACACATAGTTGGTGGAACTGAGGGTCCACCTATTTCACGAGCTGCCTCTACAATAGAGATTCCTGGTTTTACCTCTATGGTAACTCCATCAATGGTAACTTTTATTTTATTTATTACTTCTTCACTCATATCTTTTTAATCTACTACATTAAAAATGCCAACTAAAGCCAAATGTATAGTTCCATTGTAAGAACAGTATGGTTTGCGAGGCTTTATCTGATTTATTTGAGGTTGTTCGAATATCTGGCAATGCTATTAAACCTTCTTTGAGTTCTGTGCGTAAGAAAAATAATTTCCAAAAAAGAAGCTCTGCTCCAATTTTAGCATCTACTCCCCATCCCGCTAAGTGGAATTTATCATGTCTAGGATTCCCCATTAATGTGGAATTAGTTTTAGGGATAACTAAACCAACACCACCTCCGGCAATTCCATTAAATTTGAAAAATCCTGCTTCGAGAAAATTGTGATAATATTCCAAATCTAGGTTTAAATAGTTTAATCCATCGGTATGTTCCAGATGCAAAAAACTATCGTCTAAGTAAATGTATTGTCCGTCTTGGATGGCATTTTCATACCCGGGTACATTGATTTCTCCAGTTGCTTTCACCCATTGTCCCGGGCGAACCACATATTTCATGTGATCAACCCCTAAGGATAACGCCCAATTGTCTTTAAAAAAATATCCTATTCTATAATTGGTTTGTGGAATCGTAACTCTTCCCGGGTTTAAATAATCATGAAAATTAAAGTTTAGGGGTTTATCATCTGCTTTTACAGCATGTAGGGTAAAGTTATAGTTATCCCCCGTAAAATGTACGGATGATCTGCCATATACCGCTCGGTTCCAACCCCAATAAGCGTATACTTCTCCTTTTTTATGGGCAATTTTTTTCTCTTGTCCAGAAAATTGGGTAGCGATTAAACCTATCCATATGCATAGTAGTAGCCTAATTGTTTTATACGCATGCATAATTGGCTATTCCGTAATTTTTAGTTAAACATTCTGGATTGTTTATGTGCCACTCAAACTCATCTCTAAAGTGTCTGATAGCTGCTGCCACCGGCCATGCTGCTGCATCTCCCAAAGGACATATAGTTTTACCTTCTATTTTACTTTGCACATCCCATAATAAATCTATATCTTCATAAGTTCCTTTTCCTTCTTCTATTTTCTTTAGAATTCTATATAACCAACCGGTTCCTTCTCTGCAAGGGGTACATTGTCCACAACTTTCATGATTATAAAATCTTGCCAGAGTCATGGTGTGTCTTACCACACATTGGTCTTCATCAAGAACTATAAATCCTCCAGACCCTAACATTGTTCCGCTTTCAAAACCTCCGACGGACAAGCTTTCATAATTCATGTATCTTGTTTCTCCATCAGCGGTTTTCAACAACAACTTGGCTGGTACGATTGGCACGGAAGAGCCTCCGGGTATACAAGCTTTTAGCTTTTTACCGTTGGGTATACCCCCGCAATATTCTTCACTATATATAAATTCTTCTACACTTAGATTAAAGTCTATTTCATAAACTCCAGGTTTATTTATGTTTCCACAAGCAGATATTAATTTTGTTCCTGTGGAACGCCCTACTCCTATTTTCGCATACTCTGCACCTGATATTTCTATGATAGATGGGACAGAGGAAATAGTTTCTACGTTGTTAACTACTGTTGGGCATTGGTACAATCCTTTCACTGCTGGAAATGGAGGTTTTAAACGTGGATTCCCTCTTTTTCCTTCCAAGGATTCTATAAGTGCTGTTTCTTCCCCACACACATAAGCTCCTGCTCCTCTCTGCACGTATATCTCTAAATCGTACCCTGTATTTTTTATATTTTTACCTAAAAAACCATTATCTTTAGCTTCTTGAATTGCTTGTTCTAATATATCCGGGATCCAAGAATACTCTCCTCTTATATATATGTAAGAGGTATTAGTTCCAAGACAATAAGAAGAGATTATAATTCCTTCAATCAATTTATGAGGAATATACTCCATTAAAAAACGATCTTTAAAAGTTCCAGGTTCAGACTCATCCGCATTAACTACTAAATAACGAGGCACACCCTCAGGTTTTGCTAAAAAGCTCCATTTCATTCCTGTGGGGAATCCTGCACCACCTCTTCCTCTTAAGCCACTTGCTTTGACTTCCTCTAATATTTCTTCAGGAGTCATTTTTAGGGCTTTATCCACAGATGTATAACCCCCATGATTCCTGTAAACTTCAAAACCTCTAATCCCTTCTACATTAATATGCGTAAGTAGTAATTTATTATTCATTTAAATTTACTTTCTTTAATTAATCAATGGCTATGTTCCCTAGTTTGCAAAGCTCTATAATTTCATCCACTTTTTCTTTCGTTAAATGTTCGTGATAAAATTTACCCATTTGCATCATAGGTGCATACCCACAAGCCCCTAAGCATTCCGCTGGTTTTAATGTAAATAACCCGTCTTTCGTCGTTTCTCCCTCTTTTATCTGTAATTTTTCTTTTATGTACTCAATAATACCATCACTTCCATTCAGCATACAAGGACCTGTTCTACAAACCTCAAGCACGTATTTCCCCACAGGCTTCATATTAAACATGGTATAGAATGTCGCTACTTCATATACTTCTATAGAAGTAATATTAAGTAATGATGCAACATAATCCATAACCGGAACATCTAACCAACCTCCAAATTCTTTCTGAGCTAGATGTAAAACTGGTATTAAAGCTGATTTTTGCTTACCTTCAGGATATCTAGCTATTATCTCATGAACTTTTTTCAAAGATTGATCACTAAAAACTATCTTTTCAAGATTATTAGTATTGTTTTCAGTCATTTCGAGTTTTTCGTTAGGTTGCAAATATACAATTTTGTATTTTATAGTTTGAAAGTTAATTTATAGATTTTAATCTACAAACATAATCTAGAATGGTTTTAAATAGTATTTATTTACAAAATTTAAAATCTTGGGTTTTATATAAAAATTAAATTTCAAATAATTTTATTATTCATTGTCGCTCTTAAATGATATATTAAAACTAGCATGATTTTTAACGATAAAAAAACATAATTACCACTTAATCAATTAGATATAAAAAAAATATTTTTTTTGTTCTTACTTATAAATTCCATTCTTCTACTTGGATAAACCGGAATTAATCCCCCCCTAAACACACACTACACGTAAATGGTTCAACTCAAATCACTGGAGAGTTAAATATAGGTAGAGATGATAAAACACCAGGAAATCCAGGTAAAAAAGGTCAAATATTTATCTCTAGGGGAGAAGGATCTTCACCATATTGGTCAGATTATTCGATTCCTCAAATTAATTCATAAACAGCTGGTACAATAATATTTGTGAATGGCGAAATAAAAATTGCTCAAGAGATAAGAGTACAACTTGAAAAGGACTTTTACTACACTGATGTTACTACTGCATCTGCAATTCCTTATTTAAGTATTGTTATCATTGATAACGAAAATAGTTTTACTTCAGGACCATCTGGAAACTCCTTTACTGTTAAAAAGGATGGTATATATGGTTATTCTCAACTATATGATTCAGGATGCTAAAACGAATAGTAACCCTGTCGTTGGAATTTGGGACGATACTGAAAATAAATGGATCGCTCGTATAAATGATGCTTTCAATGCTCCTAATACCAATGTATCGCAGAGCAATCAAACTTATACATTAATTACAGCAAATCCACTTTATAAAGATCACGTTTACTCTCTTAGAGTTGGAAATACAAGTCCTTTCATCTTAAAAAGCACTAGTTCAGGCAAAACTGGCTCTGGACAAGTTTCCATGATAAGTATTAAAAGACTTAAGTAATATCTTTAATCTACTTCTAAATTCACTTCATGAGATAAATTATTAAATATATTACAAAAAAAAAGAGAAAAGTATTTTTTTCTCTTTTTTTATAGTATATAATACAGCAAGCTATAAGCTATTACTTATTGAGTATTCTTTGAAATTTTGAATTTCAAAATGTAAGGAATTAACTTTATTTAAAGCCATATTTTCTTTTCTTTTGCTAATTAATTCAAGCATTTTATCACCATCTTTTTTATCATATCCATTGTCTATTAAAAGATTTGCATATTTTATTGCTTTATCAAAATCATCTATACAATAATATATTTTCATTAAATTATAATAAGATGAATATCTAACTTTTTTATTTTTTTTATCGTTGCCTACATATTTTTGTAATAATTCTTCGAAAATTAAAATTGCTGGTTTTATTTTTTCATCTATATCTTCAGGCAAATAATTATATTTAACATCTTTAAATGAATTTTTTATAATTTCTAACGCTTCCTGATGTTTTTCATATTCTGGATTTTTTTTATTCCCTAATAACCAGAGCTTAACTTCTTGATTATAAATTGGATAACCAATTAGTTCATTAAAAAACCTGTTTATTTTATAATAATTATGGCTTACAACTTGTTTTTTAAAGTCTTCATCCCAGTCTCTTCTTTTTAAATTATAATAATCTACAGCCTCTTGTGAAGAACTATATTCAGAAGTTTCATATTCCAATCCATAAGATAATGATAAAGTTGATTTTAAGTCTTTAATTTTTGCATAATTAAAGCCTCCATAATTGTATTTTCTCTTAACTTTATAAAACCTTATCTTTTTTTCATTATCATTTTTATCTGTAATTATTTCCACTCTTTCCACAATTTGAGGCTCATCCGCCTTAAATCCACTGGGTAAACTAATCTCTATCTCTATACCTAAATTACTTTCTAATACTCTCTTAAAACCATTTATATTTATTTTTTCTACATCAAAATCTACACCTGTATTATTTTGAGTAACATTTACATAAAATAATCTTTCTTGCTCTGGATAATAATTACTTGGCAATAGAATACTTTCTGTATTATAATAAAATTTATCCAAGTTTGTACTTTGTGAATATAAATTTACACTCAACAATATTGAGGTAACGACAATAAATAAAAATTTCATGTTAGTTATGTTTTTATTAATTTTAAAGGCAAATTTAAATATAAATTTCAATATATCATTTAATAAATTATTATATCAAATCTCCTATCATCTATTTCAAAAATTCAACATTTCCAAATAAAATCTAATAATATTAAACTATTCAAAATTTAAACAAAGATTTATATTATTAAAACATAAAAATTTAAGAAAGTATAATTTATAAGAAATATAATTTTTTTACTTAAAAAATCACTAAAAATTTCTATATAAATCCAATTATATATATTTATAACTTTTGAAAAAATAATAAAAGAAATATTTCTAAAATAGTGCTATTAAAAAATATTGCTAGAAATTTAGGTCAAATTTTTGATAAATCTAATTTTAGAAAATTCACTTAGATCGAATTATTAAATATGAAAAATAAGTCTAGTTCAAATTTTTTTGATTCTCAAGTTCTCGGGCATCCTAGTGGCCTTTTTGTCTTATTTTTTACTGAGATGTGGGAACGATTCTCTTTTTATGGAATGAGAGTTCTATTAATAAACTTCCTTACAATGGCGATTATTGGCTCAAACCCTGGTTGGGCTTGGAGTGCAGTAAATGCGGGAGCCTTATTCGGTACTTATGCCATGTTGTTGTATTTAACTCCAATTCTGGGAGGGTTAATTGCAGATCGATATATAGGTTATCGTTGGGCAATTGTTATAGGAGCATTTATCATGACCTTAGGGCACGTTTCAATGACTTTTGAGAGTGAATCTTCTCTTTATCTAGGTTTAGCTTTATTAATCATTGGAAACGGTTTATTTAAACCCAATATTACCTCAATCGTATCAGAAATCTATAAAGAGGTACCTGATAAGAAAGACGGTGCTTACACTATTTTTTATATGGGCGTTAATGCAGGTGCATTTTTTGGAATGATGCTATGTGGTTACCTTGCAGAAAAGGTGGGCTGGAGCTGGGGCTTTGGTCTTGCAGGTGTTTTTATGCTTCTTGGTACTTTACAGTTTTGGTTGGCTAAACCCCTATTTGGAACAATTGGTAACATTCCAAAAAAAGTTTTAACTAACAGCAATGTTGTTGCTAATCCTCCACAATCCCTAAATCCATTTACCTTCCTTGATAAAATTCTCATTGTCTTATCTTCTATCATTGGATTAGTCTATGCTATTAATGATCCTTTATCTAAAATAAAAGGAATAAATATTCTTCCTCAAGAATTCATATTTAATAAAGATCTTATAGAAGGCCCTTTAGTTATCGCTATCCTGGGTCTATTGATGTTTTTATATCTCATTATCACTCGTATTATACGCTACGAAAAAATTGTTAGAAACCGAATGATTGTTGTAGTTATTTTTGCTTTTCTAACTATGTTTTTCTTTGCTTCTTTTGAACAAGGAGCTACTTCATTAGTAATTTTTGCACGAGATTTTACCAATAGACTGGTTGAAGGGAAGGCAGCTACTATCTACCTAATATTTAATACTTTATTAACAATTGTGCCTTTAGTAATTATTTCATGGGTATTATATTTATTGTTTAAGAAAACACACCACAAGATACTATCGTCCAACCTTGTATTAGGGATAAGCTTTGCTATTATTTGGGGGTTGGTAATTTGGCTTTTAAATAGCGATAGAAAATCTCATGCCTACGAAGTTGAGTATTTAGCCATTAAAGATCCTAAAGTTAATATTGAGAATACTGAGAAAAGTTCTGAAAATATTTATACTCCACTCTCAGAATCTTATCAAATAAAACCAAGCGACTCCATAGTAACAAAAAAAATGACTATAGCTTCTCAGACTGAATATAATATAAACGATTCCATATTATTGCATGAAGAAATTGGTATTATGGTTCCTTTAAGCAAAAATCAAGAGGAACGAATAAGAGAAGACTATAAAACACATGGATTAGAATCCAAAATTATAAAAGCAAAAATTTCGGATATTCGAGATAATAAAATTGAAATTACAACTTCTTGGTTCAGCATTCTGAACTCCTTTTTTATTATAACTTTTGCATCACTTTTTACCCAATGGTGGGACAGCAAATATAACCCTAGTGCAGCTATAAAATTTGGGTTAGGACTAATTATTATGGCAATTGGATTTGGCGTTCTTGCCTATGGTTCACTAGAAATCCCTAAAAGTTCAGCTCCGGGAATTTTTAGAGTTAGCATGCTCTGGCTTATTCTCGCCTACCTGTTCCACACTTTAGGAGAACTATGCATTTCTCCGGTAGGTCTTTCCTATGTAAGTAAATTAGTTCCAGGACGTATGATTGCATTTATGTTTGGTATGTGGTATTTAGCAATAGCTATAGGAAGTAAATTAGCAGCCTCTTTGGGAGGTATGGTTGAAGAAATTTCAAAAGAATATAGCATGAGCTATTTCTTTTTAGTTTTTACTTTTATACCAGCTTTAGCAGGAATTATCTGTATAACTTTAAATCCATTAATAAAAAAACTGATGCATGGGGTTAAATAATTATGTTGAATAAAATAATATTTACCTTTTTCTTGCTTTATTTCTATAATTCTTGGGGACAAAATATTCAGGATTTAAACAGGAATAGTTTTTCTGATAGAGAAAATATACGTACAAAAGAAAAAGCAATTTCCAATTTTGAAAATCTTCTAGACACAGATCATGACGACATTTCTGACTCGGAAGATCGTTGCCCCAATGAAACTGGAACTCCTTATTTTAAAGGTTGCCCGGATACAGATGGAGATGGAATTCTAGATGTGGATGATGCATGCCCTACAATATCAGGACTTAAAGAAGATGATGGATACCCTAAAGCAATACCCCTTCATCCACAAAAAAAAAGTAATGGTATACAATTTAGTGAAAACAATTATCATCTAAGCTCTGAAGTTATAGAAAGCTTAAAATATGTAGCTATACTTATAAATGATATCAACGATGAATTTCTTATAAAAGGTTCTGCCATTTGTACTGAATCCAAAAAAATCGCCAAAAAAAGAGTTAGAAATGTACGTACTGAACTGATAAAGAATGGAGTTAAAAAAAATAAATTAAAACTTGAAGCTTTCTATTCTTCAGATTGTGAAAATACAAATGTTGAGAAAGATGTTATAATTAAGCTATTAAATTCATGAAAGAGCTATTAATCTTTATAATCTTCTTATGCCCTTTCATTTCTTACGGACAAACTACTATAGATACTGATGGAGATGGAATTCCTGATACTGATGACATATGTCCTATGACACTAGGAACTATAGAAATGAAAGGTTGTCAAGAACCAACCTACTGTTCTTTTTCTCCCTTAGAATTTTTATTTGATAAAAATAGCTATTCTTTAACTTCAAAAAGTTCACATAACCTAAAATCAATTACAATTTTTATGAAAGAAAAGAATGCAAAATTTTATGTAAAAGGTTTTGCTACTTGTGATGAATCTAAAAAACTGGCAAAAAAAAGAGCAAAAAATGTAAGAAATGAACTAATAAAAAATGGAGTTAATAAACATAAATTAAAGATAAAGATCATCTATTCTTCTAATTGTAACAATACAGAAATAAAACCCGAGGTAAACTTTCAGATAATAAATTACAAGAAAGTAAGCTTATGAAAAAAATCTTATTTTTACCCCTATTATTCTTTTCCTTTGTTTCTTATGGACAAGTATCCTTAGATTCGGACAAAGATGGAACACCTGATATATATGACAGATGCCCCACCATATACGGTCTCAGAGAAAATGAAAGATGCCCTTGGCAAATAGTTACTTGATATATTACTCTACATATTAATTTTGTAGAAAATAATGCTTCTTTAACTTCACATGAGATGGATCAATTAAAATTAATTTATAGCCTTTTAGAAAATAATGATACTAAATTCTATTTAAATGGTTTTTCTGTTTGAAAATGAACCTAAGAAAATTGCAAAAGAAAGAGCAAAAAATGTAGGAAATGAATTAGTAAGAAATGGAATAGATATAAAGAAGAGACTAAATTTAAAAACTAATCATTTAATTAATTGTGAAGAAGCCAAAAACAAAGTTGTTTTTTGTATAAGAAATTAATCCATGAAAAGAAACTTATTATTTTATTTACTTCTTTACTTTTCTAGTTTTTATGGACAAACTAGTATAGACACAGATGGGGATGGAATTCCTGACTCCGAAGATCGTTGCCCCAATGAAACTGGAACTCATTATTTTCAAGGTTGCCCGGATACAGATGGAGATGGTATTACTGATATTGATGATACATGTCCTAACGAGTTTGGACCTAAAGAAAATATGGGATGTCCTTGGAATTTTGATGAAATAAATCGTGAATCACAATGCCATTTTGTTGAAATCATTTTTTATTTAAATAGTATTGATCTTACAGAAAAAAGCAAAAAAGGAATTTCTTGTTTTTCTTATAATATAAACAAATACTTCAAAGAAAAAAAATTCATAGTACGTAGCTATCCAGATTTAAAAGAATCAAAAAAAATTGGCAGAAAAAGAGCTATAATAGTAAAAAAACAACTAATAAAAGGAGGAGTAAATCCAAATAAATTAACAATAAAAGTAAGTTATGATAAGACTCCTCACTTCTTAAGAAGAGTTTTTGTTTTTGATAATAAAAATACTATATTCAACAAAAATACAATTAATTAGTATACAATGCCTATCCCCATTCAACCTTTTCAATTCCCGGATTTAAAAACAAATCACCAACTTTATATAAAAAGAGAAGATTTGATACATCCTAATATCTCTGGGAACAAGTATTGGAAAATGAAATATAATTTACTTAAAGCTCAAGAGCTAAATTGTAAAACATTAATCACTTTTGGAGGGGCTATGTCTAATCATATTTATGCAACTGCCGCCTGCGGATTTGAAAACAATTTTAACACTATAGCAATTATACGTGGGGAAGAAATTGCAAACGGATGGCATGATAACCTTACCTTAAAACAAGCCCATCAATGGGGCATGAAATTTTACTTTGTTCCTCGTTCAGAGTATCGATTAAAAGAAAAATCTCCCTTAATTCAAAGTATTCTTAAGGACATACCCAATCACTATCTAATTCCAGAGGGTGGCACAAATGCCCTAGCCGTAAAAGGAGCTTCTGAAATTCTTTCTAAAGAAACTAAATCTTTTAATGTAATTACTACAGCAGTAGGAACTGGAGGAACCATCTCTGGGCTTTTAAAAGGAAGTGCTAAACATCAGCATATACTTGGATTCCCTGCTTTAAAAAATGCCGAATTTTTAAAAACTGAAATATTAAAATTAACAGAGAAAACGAATTTTGATTTAATCTTAGATTATCATTTTGGAGGTTATGCCAAGGTAAAAACAAACCTTATACAATTTATCAATGATTTTTTCCAACTTAATAAAATTTTATTAGATCCTATTTACACGGGTAAAATGATGTATGGATTGTATGAAATGCTTAAAAATGGATTGATCTCTGATAAAAAAAAGATTTTAGCTATCCATACCGGTGGCTTACAAGGAATTCATGAAATGAACAAAATTTTAATAAAAAATAAAAAAACATTAATTCTTACAAATCTATAGGCTAAAAACAAGCTAATTTATAATTCAGCTTATCATTTAAATTAAACTCACATACGATTATAATTTATATTCTTAAAACATTTTAAATGATTTTTAGTTATAAAATATATAATTCTAATAATCTATTTTATAATCTTAGTTCAAAACAAAAACAAAAATTAGTTAAATAAATATTAAAGCTCATAAATTAAATATTTTTTAATTTAATTTTGAATTTCATTTTTTTATGTATCAAGTCATTACATTACTATATGTATTTAAATTTATTTTTTAAACTTCATATTTTTAACTATAAAAAAATGAAATAATTTAGTATTAAAAAAATATAAATTAATAGTTTATTATATTATGAAAAAGCTTGTACTAATTGTAGCTTTTAGTATTGTAGGGAAATTCTCTTTTACACAAGAATCCGTAAAAAAAGACGAATTATATATTCAAACCCATGCTAGAACTGCGGTTAAAGAAATGATTTTATATAAAATACCTGCAAGTATTACAATTGCCCAAGGTATTTTAGAAACCGGCAATGGACAAAGCACCCTTGCTCAAGTCGGTAATAATCATTTTGGCATTAAATGCAAAGGAGAATGGACTGGAGATCGTATGTATCATGATGATGATCTTAAAGGAGAATGTTTTAGAAAATATACTTCTGCCGAAGAATCTTACAGAGATCATTCTCTTTTTTTAGCAGAAAGACCTTATTACAAGAAATTATTTACCCTAGATATTAAAGATTATAAAGGATGGGCTTATGGATTGAAGAAAGCTGGTTATGCTACTAATCCTAAATATGCGTACAGCTTAATTTCTATTATTGAACGATACAACTTGAACCGATTTGATAATATCAATGAAGAACAAACTGACCTTGTATTGGCAGAACTATTTCCTAATTCATATACACCTGCCTTACCTGCTTCTGAAAAAAATGAAACAGTACAATTAGCTACTAATACCAACGAAAAAAAAGAAGTCAATAAACCGTTGATTTCTAATAATTTAACAAATAAAAAAACTTTAAAAACTAAAACTAACAATTTTGAATTTCCAAGTCGTAGAGTAAGAATACATCCCAACGGCAAAATCAAATATATTGTTTGGAAAGAAGGTGACCGATTAGAAGATGTTGCTAAAGCTTATCACATTAACCTTCAAAACTTAAAATCTTACAATGATCTAGCTTTTAAAGAAGAAATATCTATCAATCAAAAAATCTATCTGGAACCCAAAAAAAATAAAGGAATTTCTAAAATCTATATCACTAAAAATGGGGAAAGAATGTACGACATAGCTCAAAACAATGCTATATCACTGATAGAACTTTATAAAAGAAATACAATGCTTCCTGGGCAGGAACCGGAAAAAGGAGATAAAATATTTTTAAAGGGAAGAAAAAGCTAAAAATTTATGAAATACGAGAGAAGTAGTGCTTTATTTAAAGATGCTCAAAAATATATACCTGGAGGAGTTAATTCACCCGTTCGCGCATTTAAATCTGTAGGTGGAACCCCCATTTTTATTAAATCTGCCAAGGGAGCCTATCTTACTGATGAAGATGGGAATTCATATATCGATTATATTAATTCTTGGGGTCCTATGATCCTTGGACACAATCCATCAGAAGTGCTTGAAACAGTTACAGAACAGTTAAAAAATGGATTTTCCTTTGGAACACCTACCGAACTTGAAACTGAAATAGCTAAAATCATAACAGAATCCGTTCCATACATAGATCAAGTACGAATGGTAAATTCAGGAACGGAAGCTTGCATGTCTGCCATTCGATTAGCCAGAGGATATACTTCAAGAAATAAAATAATAAAATTTGAAGGTTGTTACCATGGACATTCAGATTCTTTTCTTATAAAAGCCGGAAGTGGCTTGGCTACTTTTGGAAGCCCTAGCAGCCCGGGGGTTACTCCAGGAACTACCCAAGACACACTATTAGCAAAATACAACGATTTAGAATCTGTAAAAATTTTATTTGAACAAAATCCGGAAGAAATAGCGGCAATTATCTTAGAACCTGTTGCAGGCAATATGGGATGTATACCTCCCGAAAAAATTTTTTTAGAGGGTTTAAGGGATCTTTGTAATAAACACGATTCTTTATTAATTTTTGACGAAGTTATGACAGGATTTCGTTTAAAAATGGGAGGAGCTCAAGAATATTTCTCGGTAAAAGCAGATCTTATCACTTATGGAAAAGTCATTGGTGGAGGTATGCCTGTGGGTGCTTTTGCAGGAAGCCATAAAATTATGAAATTTCTTTCTCCTGAAGGCCCTGTTTACCAAGCAGGTACCTTATCTGGAAATCCTATTGCTATGCGTGCTGGATATACAACTCTTTCAATTTTGAAAGATAATCCTTCTATATTTCACAATATAAATAATACCACTCGTAAATTAAGCACTGAGCTTTCAATCATCTTTAAGGATTTTGGAGTCCCAGTTTGTGTTAAGCAATGTGGATCCATGATGTCTTTATTTTTTACAGCTGAAGATATTCATAATTTTGATGACGTCACAAGAGCAAATCATGAATATTTTAATAAATATTTTCATTTTATGCTTGAAAATGGTATTTATCTACCTCCGTCTGGATATGAAACTTGGTTTATATCTTCCTGTATTTTAGGTAATGAAATTAATAAAACATTGGAATTAACACGGAAATTTTTATCAAAGATATAATTATAACTGTTTTACTAAATATTTGCTTAAGATATCTCTTAACATTAAATTTAATAGACTTTTATAATTATTTTATCTTTTTTAAATTAAAAATTATACAAAATATTTTATATTAAATTAAAAATTAATTCTATTATAATTCTTAAATATTCAAAGATCAATCCTATTTGGTACTTAATTTGATAGTCTCTACCAATAATAAAAATAAATATAGATTTTAAAATATGAAGTTGACCAAAGTTATATTGGGAGGATTAATATTTAGCTGTTTAGGAACAGCTACAACACTATATTTATTGAATAAAAGAAAAACCACCCCTAAGGGTATAATACCTATAAGACCATTTAACATCAATAAATTTTTAGGTAAATGGTATGAAATTGCTCGCATTGATTTCTTTTTCGAAAAAAATATGGAAAACGTTATTGCGGAATATTCTTTAAATTTTGATGGTAGTCTAAGAGTTTTAAATAGTGGCTATAATTTTAAGAAAAAAAAGTATAAGATATCTGCCGGTAAGGCTATTTATAATTATAACAATGAGGGCAAATTATTGATATCCTTTTTTGGTAAATTCTATTCAGGATTCAATGTGATTTCCATTGATGACGAATATAAATATGCCCTTGTAACGGGTAATAGTAGAAAATATTTATGGATTCTCTCTAGAGAAAAAGAGATGCCACTTGAAATTATTGAAGATTTTCTTATTAAAGCTCATAACTTAAATTATGACATATCAAAACTAGTTTGGACTAATCATTCCTAGTACAATCTTAGTTTTTCATCTTTCATTCACAATTTACAATCACTAGTTTATTTTATAAAAAAATAATTTACGTAATGCCATCAATTAAATAGCAATAAGCGTATTTTTTAATTATTATTTACAGATAAATTAATTATTTCTTTATATTAAATATTTTTTTTTAAACAAAAAATAATATTTTATTTGTACGGTTGTTATGACAATGATACATTTTTTAATACATTTGCTTACGTAAAAAATTATTATAAATATTTTTTTACTCTAATATTTATAAATTTTAAACGAATCATTAATAATAAGCAAAATGAATACAAGTAATATATTATCTAAAATTAAGGATTACTACGGTTTTAAAAAAGATATTGAATTAGCCAATTTTTTAGGCATATCGCCTCAAGCCTTATACAATTGGAAGAAAAGAAATAGTTACGATTTACAACTTATTTATTCTAAATGCCCAGAAATAAATCCAGAATGGTTATTGGCTGGAACCGGAGCAATTCTAAAACGTAGATATAATGAGAATGAGTTTAAGAGTTCTGTTGCTAATGAATTTACAGAAACTTATTCTACTAATCATTCTTCTCACATTCCTATTTTCGATTTAGACAATTCTGAAGGTTTATCGAATCTTCTTAAAAATAAGAATAGTTCTTCATTTTTAAATATTCCTAATATTTCCAATTCAGATGGAGCTTGTTATGTAAAAGGCGATTCCATGGAACCTTTATTTAAAAGCGGTGATATTGTAATTTTTAAAGTCTTACCTATCGAGTCTATTTTCTTTGGAGGAATTTATTTACTAGAGATTGATTTAGGGAATAATTCAAGTTTCACCAGTATTCGGCATATTAATAAATCAGATTTAGGTGATGAATATATAAAACTTACAAGTGCAAATTCTGTTTATGAACCTAAAGATGTTTCTTTGAAAACGGTTAAGTTGGTAGCCACAATAAATTCCAGTGTAAGATTTCATTGATTATCTAAACATTTTACAAAATTATTTTCTTATTTTTAATAAAAATATGGATAAAATTAGGACTTTTTTAGAAGCGAATGGTTTTGAAGTAATCTCTAGAATTTCTGAGAAATTTGGAGTTAGAGCTTCTAAATTACGTTTATTATTTATATATTTATCATTCATTACATTAGGAGGGATTTTTGCTATCTACTTAGTTGGTGCATTTTTTTTATGGGTTAAAGATTGTTTTTTTATTAAACGGCCTTCAGTCTTTGATTTGTAGAATCTAATGTTTTTCTAAATCTTTAATTTCTATTTCTTTATAATTAATTCTATCTTTAATACTTTCTAGCTCTTTAGATACTTTATATTTCAATTGATCTTTATCAGATAAATCCTCTGGGTATTGCTCCTTATATGCTTCCCAAAGCTTCTCATCTTCAATTTCAAATTGGTTATCGTGTTTAGAAACATTTCTTTTAGAGTTTCCAATATTTCTTAAAATGTAAGCTAGAAAAAGTCCTGTGATCCCTCCAGCTAAATGACTCTCCCATGATATTGAAGTGGTATCGTAAATACCAAATACGGAACGGGGTAACATTCCCCAAACAAGGCTGCCATATAAAAAGACCACCAATAAAGATACTGCCATCAAATGATTTTCCTTTCTAAATATACCGCTAAAGAAAAGAAAAAAAGCTAGTAAATAAACTATACCACTAGCACCAATATGGCACGACAAAACTATTGAATGCAAGATTGGTAAATCTGGAATTACCCAAACGATTAATCCACTTAGAATCCACCCATTAACTAAAACAAAGTAGCCTAACTTTCTATAAAACTGGAAAATAAAGAATGTTAAGACAAATAGTGGCACAGTATTGCTAACAATATGTTGGAGATTCCCATGAAAAAGAGGTGCTAAAAAAATACCCCGCAAGCCTTTGAAGCTCAAAGGTATTACACCATAACAATCTTTAAACCCTATTATACTTTGAATGATAAATATAGTCCATATAAACCCAACTAATAAAAAGGGGATAATCAGCGCTTCTTTTTTAATAGAAAATCTCTTCACTAATAGATAAGGTTCTTACGACATAAACAACAAAATTCAGACCTTCATCTAGTGAATGACACATTTACCTAACAGATTAAATCTATTCCTTTATCTTTCTTTTCATTGAGCTAAAAAACTCAGGTGTAACACCGATATAAGAAGCTATATGCTTCTGTGGTATAGAATTTATTAATTCCGGGAAGCTCTTACAAAAATTTTTATATTTTTCTTCAGCCGGTAAACTTAATATTTCATACAATCTATATCTTAAAAAAATTACTGACCGCTCTAAACTTTCATGATAATATGTTTCAAGCTTGGGTATTTTTTTCACAGATTCTTCTTTATCATACTTAGATAATACTAAAATTTCAGAATCTAAGGCTGCCAAAATATTAAATTTAGAAGGTTGATTAAGTAATATACTTTCATTATCTGCCAGCCACCAGCCGGAAGATGAAAACTGTACCACTTGCTCCACTCCTTTATTATCAATAAAAAAACTCCTTAAACATCCAGAGAGAACATAGTAATAGTTTTCTTCCACTTCTCCTTGTTGTAAAAGAAATTCCTTTTTTTTTAACTTTTTAAACTTTAGTATAGACTTTAAATAATATTTCTCTTCTTTAGATAAGGGGATTACATCATTTACATTTCCCAATATAGTCTCATACATCATAACTTACCGAAATTAAAAATACTAATCATTAATTTTTAAAACTGCAAGAAAAGCCGACTGTGGAACTTCAACTCTACCGATCTGCCTCATTCGTTTTTTTCCTTCTTTTTGTTTCTCTAGTAACTTTCTTTTTCTAGATATATCTCCTCCATAACATTTAGCGGTAACGTCTTTCCTTAATGCTTTAATGGTCTCTCTTGCTATAATTTTGGCTCCGATTGCTGCTTGGATAGGTATATCAAACTGTTGGCGAGGAATCAATTCTTTTAATTTTTCACACATTTTTTTACCAATGGTATACGCATTGTCTTGATGTATTAATGCAGAAAGTGCGTCTACAGGTTCTCCATTAATTAAAATATCTACTTTAACTAATTTCGAGGCTTTCATCCCATGAGGAGCATAATCAAAAGACGCATATCCTTTGGATATAGTTTTTAGACGATCGTAGAAATCAAAAACCACCTCAGCCAAAGGCATTTCAAAAAATAATTCAACTCTATCTGTAGTTAAATAGGATTGATTTGTTAATTCTCCCCTTTTTTCTATGCAAAGAGTCATTACAGATCCTATAAAATCTGATTTAGTAATGATTGATGCTTTAATATAAGGCTCTTCTACCCTATCTAACATGGTTGGTTCTGGCAATTCAGAAGGATTATGTACTGGGACCGCTTTATCAGGATTTTTATTTAAATAAGCATTATAAGAAACGTTTGGTACAGTGGTAATTACAGTCATTTTAAATTCCCTATCCAAACGTTCTTGTATAATTTCCATATGTAACATCCCTAAAAATCCACAACGAAATCCAAAACCTAAGGCAGCAGAGGATTCTGGCTCAAATACAAGAGAAGCATCATTCAATTGTAATTTTTCTAACGCCGAACGTAAAAGTTCATACTCTTCGGTATCCACCGGGTAAATTCCAGCATAAACCATGGGTTTCACTTCTTCAAAACCTTCAATAGGCTTTAATGCTGGCTTTTCTGTGGAAGTAATTGTATCTCCTACCTTTACTTCCTTTGCTTCTTTTATCCCACTTATAATATATCCTACATCTCCACACTGAATTGTAGTTTTAGGAAACTGCTTTAACTTAAGTGTTCCAATTTCATCTGCATCATACGTTTTATTTGTGGCCATAAACTTTACTTTCTGACCTTTTTTAATACTACCGTTTACAACTTTGAAATATGCTTCAATCCCTCGAAATGGATTAAATACAGAATCAAAAATTAACGCCTGTAATGGGGCCTCTGGGTCTCCTTTAGGCGAAGGTATTCTCTCAATAATTTCCTCTAATAATTCAGCCACCCCAACCCCGGTTTTTCCACTCACACGTAAAACGTCCTCAGGCTTACAACCTAATAAATTTACTATTTCGTCTGTTACTTCTTCCGGATTAGCAGAGGGTAGATCAATCTTATTTAAAACTGGAATAATTTCTAAATCATGCTCTAGCGCTAGATAAAGATTGGAGATGGTTTGTGCTTGTATACTTTGTGCTGCATCTACAATTAAAAGAGCTCCTTCGCAAGCAGCTATGGAACGAGATACTTCATAGGAAAAATCTACGTGTCCCGGTGTATCAATTAAGTTTAAGATATATTTTTCTCCCTTGTATTCATGCTCCATCTGGATGGCATGACTTTTAATCGTAATTCCTCTCTCTCTTTCCAAATCCATATCGTCTAGAGTTTGCTCTTGCAGTTCTCTATCTGAAATTGTTTTGGTTTGTTGCAAAAGCCGATCAGCCAATGTACTTTTACCATGATCTATATGAGCTATGATGCAAAAATTCCTTATGTTCTTCATATCAAGTTACAATAGTGCAAAAGTACATTTTTTAGTATAATTACTAACTTTCTTTTTTTATATAAAAAATTAAAATTCTTAAATTATGGATAAGTAGATTATAACTTTTCACTTAAAAAGTTATAAAAATATTCTTAAAACAATTTTAAGAATTATACAGATCAGCAATAAGTTTATAAGATTCTTTTTTGTCTTCTATAGACTCTGCATAGGTTGCCAACATAATTTCATCCACTTTATAATCTTCAATTAAACTATCCAGTTGTTTTTTAACTTTTTCTGGAGTGCCACAGATATACAATTGACGATTATACTTAATGCTTAGTTTATCTTTATCAGAATAATCTATATCCTTAATATCCTCAAAATTTATGGGTAGAATATTACCCGTTTCTTGAAGCTGAATAAACCGATGATCCATCATAGCCTGCTGTCGATGGATTTTATCTTTGTCCAAAGAACAAAAAACAAAAATACCAAAACTAGCTTTAGGATTTTTTAAATTTTCAGAAGGTTTAAAATTATTTCTATATATTTCTAATGCTTCTTTTCCTTTAGTTGGATTTATAAAATGCGCAAAAGAAACCCCCATTCCAAATTCAGCAGCTATAATAGCACTTTCAATACTGGAAACTAATAACCATCTTTCAGGCGAAGATTCTACTATTGGCATAGCCTTTATTTCTGTAGATAATTTAGGGGTGCTATCTAAAAATTTATTAATTGCATTTAATTTATCAATAAATTCCTTTTTTGGATCTTGGAGATGAGGATTTAAAATATTTGCAGTTTTTTTATTTGCTCCAGAAGACTTTGCCATTCCCAAATCAATTCTACCGGGATGTAAACTCTCTAAAACGTGAAAAATTTCTGCAACTTTTAATGGGCTATAGTTTAATAGTATTATTCCACCTGCACCTACTTTTATTTTTTTTGTATGATTTGCAATGTGTGCAATCATTATTTCAGGTGCAGATCCTATAACCCCATCGGTATTGTGATGCTCGGATAACCAAAACCTATGATACCCTAAACCTTCTGCATAACAAGCTAAGTCAAGAGTATTCTGTAAAGTTTTAGAGGAGGTCTGACCTTTAATAACGGGAGATTGATCTAAAACACTTAATTTTAAGTCCATATTCATTTGATCAATGAAATCATTTAACTGGTCTGAAAAATTAAAATTTCAATAAATTATTGAATTCTAGATTATATAATATCTTTTCCTTCATTAAGGTTGTAAATCTCCATGATTTCTTTTAATTTTTTCTTAAAATTAATTTTTAAATCAATCAATTTTCCAGATCTAATATCAAAAATCCATCCATGTACACTTAACCCCCTTTCTATAAAAGCTTTTTGAACTGCTGCAGTTTTAATTAAATTGATACATTGTTCTTCCACATTCAATTCGGTAAGTCGGTTATATTTCACCACCGTATCTTCTATATTATCTAATTCATCTTTATGAATTCGATAGACATCACGAATATTTCTTAACCATGGGTTTAACAAACCAAGGTCTTTAGCTTCCATGGCTGCTTTTACTCCTCCACAATAATAATGACCACAAATAACAATATGTTTAACTTTTAAATGTTCAACAGCATAGGTAATTACAGACATAACATTCAGATCAATACTGATTACCATATTTGCAATATTTCTATGCACAAATACTTCTCCGGGATCTGCTCCTAGTAGCTCCTCAGTGGCTACTCTGCTATCAGAGCATCCTATGTATAGAATTTCTGGAGATTGACCTTTAGCTAATTCTTTAAAGTAATTTTTATCAACAACTAACTTGCTTTTAATCCATTCTTCATTATGTGTAAATATCTTATCCAAAAACATATATGATCTTAAATTAAACTAAAATTGGATTATTGCCCTTATAAATTCTATAATTCCCTGGTCCTAATAAAAATAAAGATATGGAGGTTAATAAATAAAATAAATTTAGCTCTACTGCTGGACCTCCTGTTTCAGTCAATAAAAATCCTTCCCACCCGTGAACCAAGTATAGAGTCATTAGCATAGTAAAAGCTAATATTAGAGATGAAACTCTTGTAAACACCCCTAATATGATACATAAAGGAGCAATAACTTCCCCAACTGGAACACCCAACCACATAGATTGTGGCAAACCCTTTTCTACTAAAACTTGTTTAATAAAATCGTGCCCATATATGAATTTACTTATTCCATGAAATATCATTAGACCTCCAATGGAAATTCTTAAAAAGAATTTACCTAAATTACTATTAATTTCTTGTGACCTATTTATCATTTTTCAAATTTTTAACCTCAAAGATAGTTAAATTTAATATAAATTATTTGATTTTGCAGATAATTTAAATCACTTACTTTTGCAACAATATATTAATACAACTACTTATGAAAAATAACAAAACTTCTTTAGCTTTTGTTGCCGCTAGCTGGATAGGCTTAATTTTAGGAATAGGAGGCTATTTAATTGGTCTTTGGAGAGCAGAAATGCAATTAAATGAAAAGGGGTATTATCTTTTAATTATTCTTTACGGTCTATTCTCTGCCGTTTCAATTCAAAAATCAGTTCGAGATAAATTAGAGAATATACCTGTGACCGATGTTTACTATGGACTTTGCTGGGCATCCTTAATTATTAGCATTTCGTTATTAGTCATCGGACTTATTAATGCTGATTTGCTTCCTAGCGAAAAAGGATTTTATGCTTTTGGATTTATTTTATCTCTATTTGGTGCTATATGTGTACAAAAAAACACGAGAGACCTTGAAGATGAAAAGAAAAAATTAAACAGTTAACATCATAATAACTTTTTAAGAAAAAGTATAAAAATAAAAACTCAGAATTTCTGAGTTTTTATTTTTTAGTTTTTTATTAAAAATTAAATTTAACTAGGGTTTGTATACAATTGGCTGCTGAACTTTGTCCACCCATATTTACACGATTCCCCCATAAATATTCTGCTCCTAACTGAATATTATTGGTAATATTGTAAAATACATTCCCAACTAAATACTGTCCATATCTATATTCTTGGTCTGAAAAAGTTCCTGATTTAGGGAAAATTTTTGCTTGACTATAACCTAGACTAGTAAAAACGTTTTTAGTAAGATTAAATTTAACTTGTGAAAACCATCCCATAGCTTCTAATGCATACATTCTACCATCATGATTCGGATTATTAACTATTGAAAGGCCGTGCCCAGATAAATCATTGATATATGGCGCTATACCATTCCCATAATTAATCTGCCCGTAAAATTCTATTAAGGGAGTTATACCTACTTTTGTACTTAATTGTACTCCTAAAGCAGTCTCTGTCTCTGTTTTATCTTTAACCAGATTTCTATAATTTATATTCTTCATAACACCTGCTACCCGTATATGACTTGCAAAATCTTTTCCCCAACTATATTGTATATATAGCGGTATATCTGGTATACTCTGCGTTGTTTTTTCATTTAATGAATTTTCATAAGTTCCTGTTGATTGAGACTGCTCAACAGCAACTGCAAATGAAATCTGATCATTGAGTTTATGTGTATAACGTATTTGTCCGGTACGCATCATAGCAGCACCGTTAGGCCCTTGATAATCTACCGTAGGAGGAACAGCTGCTATATCATTAAATGTACTCCATGTTTGACCAATAGTAAAACCTAAAAATGAAACATAAGCATCTTTAAGAGTAAAGTTATTGTTATTTCCGCTAAAATTACCCGATACATATGCCATATATTTTCCTATTTTAGAATTATCTCCCATTAATTTAAAAAATAAGGTCGATTTATTGGCATTAATTTTAAAATCATTTTTTTCTGCGGGATTCATAGGTACTGATATGCTGTAAGGAACAAAACCTGAAGAACTATTAGAAATTCCTGAAAAATTATAAGCCGTTCTTACTCTAATAATTCCTCCAATACCAAAGGCAACTTTCTTTTGTCGATCATAAAGTAAAAAACGAGGTGCTTTAGGATCTTTAAAATACGGACTCGCAGTACGGTGGAAATCTTTTACAATTTCTAAATCACTTTTTTCTGTGTTAATGATAGAAAGAGAGACTTCTGTTGAGTCAATTGGATTTTGAGCTTTAGCCAATAAAAGACTAAAAGCTACAAATAAAGTAGTAAAAATCTTTTTTTTCATTTTTAGTGTTATTGATTAATAATTCTTATCACGCAAATAAAACACCAAACCTGTAATTACTATTATTAAAAATAAATTTTCTAATAAAATTAAATAATTGTTAAATATTTAATCTGGCATAAATTTTGAAATCACTAAGCATATTGCAAAATCATAAAATAAAACTACTAGTTTTCGAATTTTAATTATTTATTTAATTTATTTTATATCAATTTAATACAAAAATGCAAGCATTTTATTATCTGACAATCTTAAAATTATAAATAATATAACCATGTATTTAACCCCTAGAGAAATTGACAAGCTAATGCTCTTATCCTTAGGAGCTATAGCTGAAAGACGTTTAAAAAAAGGACTTAAACTTAATTATCCTGAAGCTGTAGCCTATATTACCTCGGCAGCTTTAGAAGGAGCTAGAGAAGGGAAAACTTTAGAAGAAGTAATGAATGAGGCAGCCAATGTCTTAAAAAAAGAAGATGTAATGGAAGGTGTCGCTGATATGATTCCTTTATTGCAAGTAGAGGCTGTTTTTACAGATGGATCTCGCTTGGTAAGTATACACACACCCATCAAATAAACCTTATAATCTATTTATCATGAGCAAAGAAAATCAAATCAACGATAATCAAATCGCCCCAGGATTTACTCCTAAAAATAAAATTCCTGTAGGAGGGATAATATTCGCGGATCAACCTATTGAATATAATACAGACCGACCAACATTAACAGTTACAGTTAGAAATACCGGTGATAGACCTATTCAAGTGGGTTCACATTTCCATTTTTTTGAAGTAAATCGCTATTTGGAATTTGACCGTGTGGCTTCTTTAGGATATCACTTAAATATCCCTGCTAGTTCTGCTATACGTTTTGAACCTGGAGAAGAAAAAGAAGTGAGTCTAATCACCTTTGGAGGTAAAAGACGAATAATTGGGTTTAACAATTTGGTTGATGGATACACTGGTGATGAAGGTGCACCAACTTTCTTCCCTGCCACTATTAGAGCAATTAAAAAGCTTGAGGAATATGGATATAAAACTATCTCTGAAAAAGACGCTCAAGCAGAATATAAAACAAATGTTAATAAAAAATAATATCTATTGATATGGCTACAATTTCAAGACAAGAAAACTACAATCTATTTGGTCCTACAGTAGGAGATAAAATCCGATTAGGAAATACAGATTTATATATAGAAATAGAAAAAGATTTAAAAGGTTATGGCGATGAAAACGTTTACGGGGGAGGAAAAACACTTCGTGACGGTATGGGACTTGCCAATACTATAACTGAAGACGAAGGCTCTTTAGACCTAGTTATCACCAATGTAACCATCATTGATGCTAAATTAGGTATTATAAAAGCAGACGTTGGTATTAAAGACGGGAAAATTGCCGGAATTGGAAAATCTGGAAATCCAAATACAATGGACGGTGTAGATCCAGACCTAGTAACAGGTGCTTCTACAGACGCAATCTCAGGAGAACATTTAATTTTAACTGCGGGAGGTATCGACGGACACGTTCACTATATTGCTCCTCAACAAATCGATCATGCACTGAGCAACGGTATAACTACTTTATTTGGTGGTGGTATTGGTCCCTCAGACGGAACCAATGGTACAACTGTTACATCTGGTAAATGGAATACCGAAAAAATGTTCCAAGCGATCGAAGGATTACCTGTTAACATAGGACTTTTAGGAAAAGGAAACTGCTCCACGGAAAGACCTATTGAAGATCAAATTATAGCTGGAGTTGCCGGATTAAAAATCCATGAAGATTGGGGATCTACTATGGCATCCATAAGAGCCTCAATGAATGTTGCTGACCGTATGGATGTACAGGTGGCTATTCACTCAGACACTTTAAATGAAGCTGGATTTGTGGAAGATACAATCGCTGCCATTGACGGTAGAACCATACATACTTATCACACAGAAGGTGCTGGTGGAGGACATGCTCCTGACTTATTGAAAGTTGCTTCTATGTCTAACGTTCTTCCATCCTCAACCAATCCTACTTTACCATTCGGTATTAATTCCCAAGCAGAGTTGTTTGATATGATTATGGTATGCCACAATCTAAATCCTAAAATTCCGTCTGATGTTGCTTTTGCAGAAAGTCGTGTTCGTCCAGAAACACAAGCTGCTGAGAATATTTTGCATGATTTAGGCGTATTATCAATGGTTTCTTCTGATTCCCAAGCCATGGGTCGTATTGGAGAATCTTTTTTAAGAACCTTCCAAATGGCTTCCTATATGAAAAACGCTAAAGGTAAATTAAAAGAGGATTCAGCTGATAATGATAATTTTAGAGTTTTGCGTTACATTGCTAAAATAACACTGAACCCTGCTATTACTTTTGGTATATCTGATGTGGTAGGATCTATTGAAAAAGGAAAATTTGCCGATTTAGTTTTATGGAGCCCTAGTATGTTTGCAGCTAAACCTAAAATGGTTATTAAAGGAGGATTTATAACTTGGTCTGAAATGGGAGATCCTAACGCATCTTTACCTACTCCACAACCAATTATCTACCGACCAATGTTTGGTGCTTATGGCAAAGCCATGCCTCAAACTTCAATGACTTTTGTTTCTAAAGCCGCTTACGATTTAGGTATTAAAGAAAAATTAGGCTTGGAAAAAATTGTACACCCTGTAAGTCATACTCGTCAATTAACTAAAAATGATATGATCTATAACGGTGGAACACCAAACATCGAGGTTAATCCTGAAACTTTTGAAGTTCTTATTGATGGGCAACCGGCACACGTGGCACCTGCAAAAGAATTTTCACTAGGTCAACTATACTTCTTTAGCTAAATTTTAGCTACCTAAAGCTTATATCTTATCACAAAAATAAGATATAAGCTTTACATTTATCACAAACCAAGCACAAATTAAATTATTATAAAAATATGGATGTTTATAGTGAAATATTAGGAAATGTGAATAATTCTGACGATTGGAATCACAAATTACAAAACGTAGAAATTGAACATATTTTTTTAGATCAATGGGCTGCACAAAAAAGTCGTTTGCTAGCCAAAGGAGATCAAGGAAATGAATATCCTATTGCTTTAAAAAGAGGTTCTCAGGTTACTGATGGAGATATAATATACTATTCTCCTGAAGATAATAAGGCAGTTGTTATTAAAATTGAACTAAATCCTGTATTAGTTATAGATTTAAGTGATTTAGTTACTAAGTCTCCAGAAGACATTATTCGTATCACTGTAGAACTTGCACATGCAATAGGAAACCAACATTGGCCTGCGGTTGTAAAAGGTACAACGGTATACGTACCTCTTACCGTTACTGAAAAAGTAATGCTTACAGTAATAGATACCCATCATATTGAAGGAATTAAATACCAATTTAAAAAAGGGCAAGAGGTTATATCAAATTTAGAACCCCAAGAAATAAGAAAATTATTTGGTGGTGCGAGTCATGAAATACATGGTTTTGAACACGGTCATGCTCATAGTCACAACCACAGCCATTCAACCGGTCATACACATACCCATTACGATGAAAATGGCAACCCTCACACGCACACGCATTAACATAAAATAATACATTCATGTCTATCAATATACTTTCACTCATGAGGCTTATTCAATTAAGCGATTCCGCCTTTCCCATTGGGACATTTTCATTCTCCAATGGACTTGAAACAGCAATTCATGAGAAAATTGTTTACGATGCACAAACTCTAGAAGATTTTACCAGATCTATTGCTCTGCAAGCTGCCTACAGTGATGGAATTGCCACACTACTAGCTTACAGAGCGGCTTTAAAAAAAGATTACCAAGAGATTGTGAATATTGATAATCAATTATTTATGTTTAAAATGAATGATGAATCTCGCTTAATGCAAAAAAGGATGGGAAGAAAAATGGCTGAGATTTCCATTGACTTACTTGACAATGAATTGTTAGTTAAATGGTTAAAGGACATAAAAGATGAAAAAACTCCAGGCACCTTTCCCATTGCACAAGCCTTAGCTTTTGCTTCTGAAAATCTTTCCGAAGTTGAATTGTTTACTTCTCACCAATATGGAGCTATCAACATGATCTTGGGGGCAGCACTTAGAGCTGTTAAAGTCTCTCATTTTGATACCCAACGTATTTTATACAAACTCTCTGAGCAAACTCAAGAATTGTACGAAGAGGTTCGTCTACTTTCTCTGGAAGACATGAACTCTTTTGTACCTCAAATAGATATTCTTGCCTCCTTGCATGAAAAAGGTAAGATGAGAATGTTTATGAATTAAAATAAATAAATAAATTAAATAAACTAAGTTTTAACTCAATTAAAATAATAAAGATATGAGTAATAATATTTGTAGAATTGGTGTTGGAGGACCG
This sequence comes from Apibacter muscae, assembly GCF_007845595.1. Classification (NCBI taxonomy): domain Bacteria; kingdom Pseudomonadati; phylum Bacteroidota; class Flavobacteriia; order Flavobacteriales; family Weeksellaceae; genus Apibacter; species Apibacter muscae. Next base: position 158,927 of record NZ_SELI01000014.1, on the reverse strand, counting down.
GTAGGTTCTGGTAAAACAGCACTTATAGAAGCTCTTACTCCTAAACTTTTAGAAAAAGGATTAAAAGTAATTATAATAACCAACGATATAGTAACTACAGAAGATGCTAAACATGTTAGAAAAACATTGAGCGGTATTTTGCCTGAAGAACAAATTGTGGGCGTGGAAACTGGTGCTTGTCCTCACACTGCAGTTAGAGAAGATCCTTCCATGAATATAGCAGCAGCTGAAGAATTAGAAGCTAAATTCCCGGATAGCGATGTATTGTTTATTGAATCCGGAGGGGATAATCTAACACTAACTTTTAGCCCTGCCTTGGTAGATTTTTTTATGTACGTAATTGATGTGGCTGCGGGAGACAAAATTCCTAGAAAAAATGGTCCCGGTGTTGCTCAAGCAGATATAATGGTAATCAATAAGACCGATTTAGCTCCTTATGTAAATGCTAGTTTAGAGGTGATGGATAGAGATTCTAAAACCTTAAGGGGTGATAAACCATTTGTTTTCACCAACTGCATGACTGGCGAAGGTCTTGATGAATTGGTGGATCTAATCTGTCGAATTGCTCTATTTGATAAAGTGAAAAAATAAAAATGGCTATTAGTAAAGTAGATTTTTCGTCCGCTAAAGAAATGGCTCCTTATCTAGAGCAACCTAAAGCTATGTATGTAGGAGCCCCTGGTAAAACAGGATATTTATTTATGGGATTTGAACTGGACAAATCTGGAAAATCCATAATGAGAGATTTGGACAGAAGATCTCCCATCATTGTACAGCAAGAGCTTTATTTTGACGAAGAGATGCCAGAAATGCCTTGTGTTTATATTCTTTCTGCCGGAGGTCCTAACATAGACGGTGACAGATACGAACAAAACATTACGGTTAGAAAAGATGCTTTTGCTTTCGTATCTACCGGAGCTGCCACTAAGCTGTCTGAAATGAAATACAATTATTCCGGTCTTAAACAGGAATTTGTATTGGAAGATCACGCATATTTAGAATTTTTGCCTGAACCTTTAATTCCTTGCCGACATACGAGGTTTATTTCAGACACCAAACTTGTAATTGCACCTACGGCAACTCTCTTTTATTCTGAAGTTTTTATGGGAGGACGAAAACACTATGGAGATGGTGAACTTTTTGAATATGATATTTTATCGGTGTGTTGCCATGGAGAACGTCCCGATGGGGAGCAATTGTTTAGAGAAAAATTTATTATAGATCCTAATAAATATTCTCCTCGGAATTTGGGCGTGATGCATAATTACGACGTATTTGCGAATGTAATTGTGATGACTCCTAAAGAGCATGCTGACAAGATCTATGAGCAAATAACTCCTTTTATTGATAACGAGAAACAGATAGCAGCGGGTATAACTTATTTGCCTAACCAAAGTGGATTGCTATTTAAAGTATTAGGGATGGAACCTGGTCCGGTAAAAAAAGTAATTAGAGATTTTTGCTCTAAAGTACGATTACAAGTAAAAGGAAAACCAGTTCCTGCTGAATTTCCTTGGAGATAAAATATAACTAATTAACACTAAAAAACATGGAAACACTTACAACTAAACCAAGCACAAAGTTTTGCCACTTATTTTCAATGGACTTTATAAAAATTATATTTAAAGGATCCGGACAAGTGATGTTTCAAAACAATATTTGGACCGGCGTACTGTTTTTATTGGGTATTTTTGTAGGTGCATATCAAGAAGGTCAGGGCTTAGTAGCTTGGGGGGCTTTAGTCGGATTACTTACTTCTACAATCACCGCTTACTTACTACCACTTTCTAGTGATGATAACGAAAACGGTTTATGGGGGTTCAACGGTATTTTAGTCGGCTGTGCATTTCTAACTTTTTTGGGAAATACCCCGTATACATGGATTGCTTTGATTGTATGTGCCATGCTAACATCATCAGTACGGTTAGCATTTAACAACGTTATGGCTTCATGGGGAATTAATTCATTAACTTTTCCTTTCGTATTTCTTACTTGGATATTTTTATTTAGTGCAAGAGTATTGCAAGGAATTCCTCCTACACATATGTCTGAGCCTGTACTTAGCTCTGCTATCAATCCCAGCTTGGATTTGTCGATCTCTCATCTACTTATTTATTGGTTAAAAGGCATTTCACAAGTGTTCCTTATAAACTCTTGGGTTACCGGTATAATTTTTTTAATAGCATTATTTATTAGTAATAAATGGGCTGCTATCTGGGCAGCATTAGCCTCAGCTATAGCGTTATTTGCAGCTATACTGTTTAAAGCTCCGGGTAGTGATATTGCTAACGGATTGTATGGGTTTAGTGCTGTATTAACCGGTATCGCTTTAGGTATGACTTTCTATAAAGTTAGCCATAAAACCGCTGCATGGGCATTTCTAGGTATTATTGCAACTGTTTTTGTACAAGCAGGAATGAATGGTATGCTAGAACCGTTTGGACTACCGTCTTTAACTGCTCCTTTTTGTTTAACCACTTGGTTGTTCCTACTACCTAGGTTTAAATTTTAAATTCATTTTTATAATGGAGAAATAACTTTTATTATATCTTATTTATGCTACAAAAAAAAATGGTAGACATGGATCACATGCCTCTTCGATGGGGGCATGTGAAAATATTTTTTATCTCTTCCTTAGGTCAAGCCTTGGGTGCTGGCTTAGCCACTCTCATAGGTATCATTATACCTATGATTCAAATGTTAATTCATCCGGAATTAAATTCTTTTTCTCAAGGAATTATCTCCTGTATGAGTTTATTAGGAATAGTGGTAGGATCTTCGCTGATAGGAGATTTAAGCGATAAACATGGCTATTTAAAACTATTCAGGATTTGCCCCTTGTTAATTTTAGGAGCCTCCTTATTTGCATTTTTTTTCGATCACGTATGGATTTTAGCCTTTTGTTTATTTTTAATGGGAATAGGAATTGGTGGCGAATACAGCCTAGGTTCTGACTATATTTCAGAAATCATGCCCGACCGATGGAAATTATTTATGGTAGGAGCTGCAAAATCAACCTCTGCCATAGGTAGTATTGTTGTTGCAACAATCAGTTATTTTTTATTAATAAAATGGCAAAATCCTATGCATTGGAATTTTCTATTACTCCTTATATCTGCACTATCACTTCTCATGTTTCTATTAAGAATTCGTTTTGCACAAAGTCCGGGTTGGCTAATCGCTCATGCACAAATTGAAAAAGCAGAAATTGCCGTTAAATATTTTTTGGGCAATGATGTGAAAATTGGAGATATTAAAAATAAACCTGTTGATACCAAAGACCCCAATCTTAAAGATTTTCTAAGTAAAGATAATTTAAAGAAAGTAATTTTTAGCGGGATTCCTTGGGCTTGCGAAGGTCTAGGTGTTTATGGTTTAGGTATATTTTTACCGATACTTGTCTTGGCTTTAGGCTTAGAACCTTCTAAACAAGACCCCTTTGATAAAATAATTAGCTCCGTTAAGATAACCACCTTTATTAATGTGTTTGTTCTTATCGGCTTTATACTTGGACTTTTTATAGTTAATAAAATTAATCATTTAAAAATACAAGTTTGGGGATTTAGTTTAAGCTCTTTGGGTTTAATTTTATTACTGGTTGGGTATAAATTAGGTCTTTCTACCTGGATTTTTGTTTTAGGTTTTTTAATATTTGAACTTTTCTTGAACGCCGGTCCTCATTTAATGACCTTTATTATTCCTCCACAAATCTATTCCATAGAGGAAAGGGGGACAGGTGTTGGTTTGGCAGCCTCGATAGGGAAAATAGGAGCTGTTATAGCTGTTTTCTTTATTCCTAACTTATTAAAATGGGGTGGGATTGAATTGGTTTTAATTGTTTCAATCCTTGTTAACTTATTAGGGGCTTTTATTACCCAATATTATGGAAGAAAAATTCCTGAAATTAATAAGAATTGATACTTATTTATTTTTATACGCTTTTAACGAATGAATTTTAAAAAAAATAAATTTGAATAGCTTTAAATGTTAAGGACATTACCGGAAATCTTAATCTAATTTTTCACCAAAAGGTAAAATAAAATCTTTCTCATTTTTATTAATGACCACGAAGCTCATATTATAGACAGCTTCTAACAAATTTAAATCTGGTACAGAGGGATCTTCAGCTGTATGAACATGGCCGTCGTGCAAATAATAATAATGATCTGCATATTGAAAAGCCAACGTAGGATTATGCATTATGGAAACTACAGTAAACCCTTGGGTTGAATATTTTTTTAATTTCTCCATTAAATGATGTTGGTAATATACATCTAAATGGTTGGTGGGTTCATCTAATAGAAGGATTTTAGGATTTTGCATTAAAAGTCTTCCTATCATCGTGATTTGTTGCTCACCTCCTGAAAGTTGATTGATGGGTTTATCTTTTAAATGATAAATGGATAAATCCTTCATTATTTCTTCAGCCATTTCTTGATCAGAATCTTTCACACTAAATCCTGAAAATGCGGTTCTACCTGTTAGTAAAACTTCATTAACCGTAAAGGAAAAAACAAATTGATGAAACTGTGGTAAAAAACCAATTAAGGGGGCACGTTCTTTAAAACTTATCGTTTCCATGTTCTTATTAAATATCTTGATTTCTCCACGATACCCCTTTAGCAATCCTGCTATAATTTTAAATAAGGTTGATTTACCTCCTCCATTAATACCTAATAAAACCGAAAACTTATTTTCTATAAATGAAACATTAAGTTTTTTTAGTACTGGTTTATCACTGTAAGAAAACTCAAGGTTATTTATCTCTATGGCATTTTTCATGCTAGTTCCAGTTTAGTTTATTCTTTTTTAATAGATATACGAAAAATCCTCCTCCTAAAATGGTTGTAAAAACACCTATAGGAATTTCAAACACAAACAAAGTTCTGGATAAATCATCAATAATTAATAAGAAAGTTCCGCCTAAAAGTATATTTCCTGCAATTGATTTGCTGTTATCTGCTCCTAATAACATTCTTACAATATGGGGCAAGAATAAGCCATAAAAACTAATTACACCGGCTACCGCCACGGTTGTTGTAGTCATTAAAGTAGCACAAGTAATTAAAATAAATTTATCAGGAAACGGATTTACGCCTACTGCCCTAGCTGCATCATCTCCTAATGAAAGTAGATTTAATCTCCAACGATAACGAAAACAAATAAGAATTGTTAGTATTATGGGAATGAAGGATTGTTTAACTTCAATCCAAGAAGCGGAATGTAGATTTCCCATAGTCCATTGTATAATCGCTTGTAATTTGTAAGGATCACTAATATACTGAACTAGCGTTAGCAGGGCTATAAATACGCCTGAAATAATCATCCCCGATAGTACTATGGTAACGGTTGAGGTTTGCTTGTTAACTGTAGCAATGAAATAGGTGAGTATTACGGCTAATATTCCACCCACAAAAGCATAAATGTTTATAAAACTTAAAGTATACACGATGGCTAATGAGGCTCCAAAAGCTGCACCTGAGGAAATTCCTAAGATATAAGAATCCACCAAGGGGTTTCTAAACAAGGCTTGCAATACTGAACCTGAAACAGAAAGTGCAGCACCCACCATAAAGGTTAATAGAATTCGGGGTAGCCTTACATTTACCAAAATATTTTTTGTTAATTCGTAAGACCCTTGATCTCTACCAACTAATGTTTGACCTTGTAACTGATTGATTAGGCTTTTAAAAAATTGTATTGCATTTACTTGATCGGAAGATCCTATAAACAAAGAAACTATTAATACCGGAATAGGTAATCCGTAACATAGAATTTTTGCTAACTTATTATTCAAAGTACTAGTTTTAGTTTTATTCTTTATGGTTTTTGTGCTGAAATTTGAAACAAAGTTTTCTCTGAAATATCTTTATGTAATATCTCATTTTGAATTTTGTTATCAGAAACAACATTTATAAAGCCTATTTTTTTTAATAATTCCAGATCGTAGGTAGGTCTATCGTTTTTACTTATTTCTAAATTGGCTTTAATTTTATTGGCTTCTTCCATAATTTCTGACGGATATCTTTCATGACCTTCTTCACTGCTAAATTGAATTTTACCCATATCTCCATCAAAATTAATTAATTTCCCTTGAGGTTTTAATATATTATAGGAGAGTTGATAAAATTTGTTGACGTCTGGAAGCGTCCAAGTCATTAATCGGGTAAATACTAAATCAAAAGTATTGGATTCAAAATCTAAATTTTGTGCATCCATAACTTGATAATCAATGGATAATTTTAATTTTTGGGATACTTCTTTTGCTTCCTCAATCATTTTCGAAGAGAGATCTACGGCAGTAACTTGATATCCTGCTAAAGATAATAAATTTGCAAAATATCCTGAAGCTGTGCCTACTTCAAGTACTTTCTTCCCTGAAAGTGTAGGTAAAAGTTGTTTAAAATATTGAAGCCAGTATTTGGTTTCGGGTAAATCCCAGGCATCTTCCTTTTCTTCTCTCCAGATAGTGGCTTGTTTATCCCAGTAGTTTTCTATATATTTTATTTCCATTCTTAATTATAGGTATTTCATTAATTCTGTTCCATTTTTTTCCCCATAAAGTTTTAAAATAATTTCTTTTAAATCTTTTAGCTCTAAATTTTTATCATGCGTATAAGCCCAATTGTTAATGGCAGTTGCTGCACATAAAGCCTTAAAAGTATGAGGACTATAGAAGAACATAGGCATTAAGTTATACACTTGCTTATCTTTTATAGCAGTTATGGAAGCTAATTCTGGTTTTTCGTAAAATAAATTTGGACTATCGTTCCACATGACAATCATATCGGGGTTCCATTGAATCAAAGTTTCTGGATTCACATTCATTTTATCAATTTTAGTAGAACATACATTATTAACTCCTGCCAAATCCAAGCAGTTATTCATCATACTCTCTACTCCTGTGGTTGTAAATATCCTACCATTCGCCCATGAGAAGTAAGCAGTTTTTCTTTTCCCTTCAGACAATAGATCTGCTTTGGATTGTAATTCTTTTGCTTTTGATTTAGCATAAGCAATTAACTCTTCACCTCTTTTCTCATTTCCCAGCATAATTGAAATGTCACGCATCTCTTTAATTAAGTTTTTATTGGTATCAGATGAAGATAGATACACAGGTATTTGCATACTTTTTAGTGTTTGTATGGTGCTTGCAGTTAAATTTTTTGCAATTACTAAATCTGGTTTTAAAGCTACTATACTTTCAATATTTGCAAGATCATTACTTCCTGGGGTTGATAATAGCTTTGCTTCTATTCGTTTATCTAACAGTTTAAAGTAATTGTATAATTCTTTATCAAAATACAATTCTGCCGGAATACCTACTAAAGTTTCTTCTTTTTGCAACATATAGATTACATCTACTGATGGATCAAATAAACAAACCACTTTCTGTGCTGGTTTTAGTAAGGTTACATGGTTTCCTTGAGTATCTGTGAGAGTGATAAAATTTTTATCTTGATTTTCTAATTTTTCTTGATTAGAGTTGCAGCCATTCAGTAAAATCAGGGCAAATAATATTAGAAAAAAATTTTTCATTGTGTAAAATTTACAATTTAACGGTTAAAGAACATCTATAATTAATAGGCGCCAATTGTACCCAATAGTACATATCATTCTTTTTCCAAGCGGTGGAGTATTGCTTACTATCCAATACATTGTTAACCATAACGCTAAAAGTATATCTTTTGGCTTCGTATGATATACCTGCATCCATTCTAAATATGTTATTCATTTCTACTGGATCTATCGTTGTGAATCTAGGTGCTCTACCCACTAACCATTGATAACCAGTTGAAATAGAGAAACCTTTTAAGAAATTCCCGGGTAATTTATAGGTTAGCCATGTGTTTTGTATATGTCTGATTCTATCCGGTGTTGCTTTTCCTACCATATAAGGATTTAAATCGTCTTTGGTTATTTTAGAGTCTGTATATGCATAATTTATAGTTGCATACATCCCTGGGAATAATTCACCTCTGACGTCTACTTCAATACCTTTGGCTTTATTTTGTCCGTTTTGATATATATTATTAGTTATCGGATCTTTTGTGACCGTATGTGATCTTTCAATTTGATAAATGGAAACTGTTGTGGTAAATGCATTCATCCACTCCTTTTTTAAACCTATTTCAAAGCTTTGTCCTTTTACCGGATCTAGTGGCTTATCTTCAAAGGATTTTCCTACCAGAGGTGTAAAGGTATTGTCAAACAATCCATAGGCACTAAAGGTTTCATTTATTTTATAATTAATACCTACCCTCGGACTAAGATTGTTGTCTGAATTTTTATTTCTTGCTCCATATTGATTAAAAAATCCTTGAGCATAAGTATAGCGCAAACCTACATTCATCTTTAACTTTCCATCTAAAATGCTTATTTCTTCCATTAAATAGGGAGAAATGTATGATAGCCTACCTGTGCTTAAGTTATCCACTCCATTAATATCGTTTTCAGAATTATAACTTCCTCCCATTGAGTTATCATTGATAACATTTGAATAAATAGGGTTTGAAATACTTAAAGGGTAAATGGTTGTAGCTGTATTCCAAGTATCTTGGGTTTTATTGGTTTTATAATTATAATCAACTCCGGTTAATAGGTTATGGGTAAATATACCGGTTATAAAATGTCCTTTTGCATAAGCTTGTGCTGAAAAAGTATTGTATTTCATGGCATCGTATACATATACACGATCTAATATATCCGGATCCACTTTGTTTATCCCATTCACCCAATACATAGCTCCTACTGATTTGCTATTTACATTAGATACTTGTGTATGTAAGCTCCAGTTTTTATTAAAGGTTTTATCAAAATTTACAAATATATCATTGGCATCTGCTCTATAAGGGCGTGAACTTGGATCTGTAATGGTGAAATCATACGGTAAAGTTCCGAATCCATAAGGAGAAATTTGTGCTTCACTCAACATATTATAGGATAAATGCTGATAGATGTATTGTGCAGATATGCTTGTATTCTCATCAAAATTGTATTGAATGGATGGAGCTATAACAATTCTACTGTTATCATCGTATTTCATAAATCCTTTTTTATGCATTCCCACAAGATTTAATCTATAGTATAACTTATTATCCTCTTTGTATTTCCCACTAATATCTGCTTCTCCTCTTAATAAATTAAAGCTTCCTTGAGAAAGAGTAAAATCTGTTCTTTTTTTTCCATCTGCACTTTTCGTTACGATATTATATGAGCCGGCTGGATCTCCTAAAGCATTCATAAAAGCTGAAGGTCCTTTTACAAATTCAACTCTATCAATAACTGCAATATCATCTCCTAAAGGTCCTTTTAATAAGGGACGTAAATCAACCCCATTTCTTTGGGCATTAATATATCCTCCTCTTGAATATATATCTGAAGATATTCCATTGTGCAACTCTTCTCTAAAGGTTCCACTAACATTCCTAGTGACACTTTCGTTAACATTCAATGATAGTTGATCCTTAATTACAGACTGATCTATAGATTGTATATTTTGTGGTACATCTAAAATATTTCCGTCTAGTCGTAAGCTTTTAGATATGTTATTTGTGTTGTAGTGTCTGTTTTTAGGTGCTTGAATTTTAACCTCTTCAAGAGTAACACCTCTTATACTATCGGTAGTAGTTTGAGCATTAATTTTTTGACTAAAAAAAGAGAGAACAATTAATAATGTTAGGGATGGGAAAATAAGATTATTGATTTTTTTCATTCTATTATAAAGATTTCTTCATTTATTTAAAATTATTTTTGGCTTTATCTATATTAAAAAACAAGAATAATACCAGAATTTCAAGTGTTTATAAAATGTATTCTGTTGGATAAGTTACTATTAAATAAATTTTACTCTTATTTTTAAAGACTATAAGTAATTATATCGATTGAATAAATTGGAATCTCAAAAAAATAAAAAGCATCTGTGTGACAGACGCTTTTTATTTTTCTAATGTATCTTAAGTTTTTAGAATGATTTTATATCAAACCCTATGGATTCTAAGACTTGTACAACAGCCGATGCTGTGTCTAAAGAAGTTAAGCATGCAACACTGTTTTCAACAGCATTTCTTCGAATTAAATATCCATCTTCTTGCGTTGAGCCATCGTTAGATAACGTATTAATTACAAACTGAGCTTTTCCTTTCTGCATTATTTTTATAATGTTATAGTCTTCATTTTCCAACTTATCTATCTCGATAACAGGAATTTCATTATCCCTTAAGTATTTAGCTGTACCTTTTGTTGCCATAATGGTATACCCAATATCATAGAATCTTTTAGCTATGGGTAGAGCTTCGGGCTTGTCTTTATCTGCAACTGTAAAAATTGCATTCCCTAGAATTGGAATGTTTATATGGCTTGCTAAAAGTGCTTTGTATAAAGCTCTTTCGTACGTTGTATCTTTCCCTATAACTTCTCCTGTTGATTTCATTTCTGGACCTAAGGTTATATCTACAGATCTCAATTTTGCAAATGAAAAAACAGGGGCTTTTACATAGATGTTTTTGGGTTCTGGATAGTATTCCATACTTAACCCTTGGTCTATTAGGGAGCTTCCTAGTACAGCTTTTGTTGCTACCTGCGCTAAAGGTATTCCTGTAACTTTACTCATAAATGGAATGGTACGACTGGAACGAGGATTCACTTCTAAAACATAAACTTCCCCTTTCATCAACACAAATTGGATATTCATCAAACCAACAATTTTAAATCCTTTAGCCAAGGCTTTCGTTTGTCTTATAATCTCCTCTTTTTCTTCTTGAGATATCGTTTGGGTAGGATATACAGCTATGGAATCTCCGGAATGAACTCCTGCTTTTTCTATATGTTCCATAACTCCAGGAATAAAAACGTTTGTACCGTCACAAATAGCATCAACCTCAATTTCTTTTCCGACCAAATATTTATCTATCAGAATCGGTTGCTTTTCATGAACATTAACCGCTTCTTTCATATATCTTTCCAACTCTCTATCGGAGTAGACGATCTGCATGGCTCTGCCCCCCAATACATAAGAAGGGCGAATCACTACCGGATATCCTATAGAGCTTGCAACTTTTAAGGCTTCATCTAAATTGAAAACCGTATCTCCTTTGGGGCGAGCTATGTCTAGTTCGTTTAACTGAGCTTCGAATTTTTTACGATCCTCGGCTCTATCAATATCTTCAATACTTGTTCCAAGAATTTTTACTCCTGCCTCCCTAGCTGCCTCAGCTAAATTAATTGCTGTTTGACCTCCAAATTGAACTAGAATTCCATCTGGCTTTTCTAAGTCTAAAATAGTGGTTATTGACTCTCGCGTAAGAGGTTCAAAATATAATTTATCTGAAATGCTGAAATCTGTTGATACTGTTTCCGGATTGCTGTTGATAATTATTGCCTCATAACCGGATTGTTTTAATGCAAACACGCTATGCACAGTTGCATAATCAAACTCTACACCTTGTCCTATGCGTATAGGTCCTGAACCTAATACTACTATTTTCTTTTTGTCTGTTCTTAAGGATTCATTCTCTATTCCATAAGTACTATAAAAATAAGGGGTAGATGAGGTAAATTCAGCCGCACAAGTATCTACCATTTTAAATACGGGAACTATATTTTTTTCCTTCCTTAGTTTATAGACAGATTTTTCGTCCGTGTTCCAAAGTTGTGCAATTTCAAAATCTGAAAACCCATATTTTTTTGCCTTTTTAACAATTTCAATATTCTCTGGCTGTGCCTCCAATTCTTTTTCTATTTCAATAATATGCTGCAATTTGGCTAAAAAGAATTTATCTATTTTACTAGCCTCTTGTATTCTTTCAATACTTTCCCCGTTTCTTAATGCGTCTGCTATTAGAAATAAACGTTCATCATCTGCTTTTTTTAATTTCTCGTCTAAAGTTGCAGGATCATAAGGTTGGATATCTTTTTTTCTAATGTGTAAACAACCTATTTCTAAGGATTGCACAGCTTTAAGTAAAGATTCTTCAATGGATGTTCCTATTGCCATAACTTCTCCTGTTGCCTTCATTTGAGTTCCTAATTGACGATTGGCACTTTGGAACTTATCAAATGGCCATCTCGGTATTTTGGCTACTACATAGTCTAAGGCTGGTTCAAAGCAGGCATAGGTAGTATTGGTAACTGGATTTTTCATTTCATCCAATGTTAATCCAATCGCAATTTTTGCTGCTAATTTAGCAATCGGATATCCAGTTGCTTTGGAAGCTAATGCAGATGATCGGCTTACCCTAGGATTTACTTCAATAACTATATAATCTCTACTATAAGGATCTAAAGCAAATTGAACATTACAACCTCCTTCAATTTCTAGGGCTCTGATTATTTTTAAAGCTGAATTTCTAAGTAACTGATATTCCTGATCTGCTAAGGTTTGACTTGGAGCAAACACTATGGAATCACCGGTATGTATTCCTACTGGATCAAAATTTTCCATGTTACAAACCACAATGGCATTGTCGTTAGCATCTCGCATAACTTCATACTCAATTTCTTTGTAACCGGCGATACTTTTTTCAATTAAACATTGATGGACAGGACTGTATTTTAAGCCTGATTCTGTAATCTCTCGCAATTCAAGTTCATTTTCCGCAATTCCTCCTCCGGTTCCTCCTAATGTAAATGCTGGACGTACAATAATTGGGTAACCGATTTGATTGGCAAAATCAACAGCTGCTTCAATGTCATTGACTATAACACTCTCTGCTATTGGCTCGCTAATGCTTTCCATTAACTGTTTAAACAAATCTCTATCTTCGGCTTGTTCAATGGAAGTTAACTTAGTACCTAGAACCTCTACATCGTACTGATTTAAAGTTCCTGACTTAGCCAATTCTACCGCTAAATTTAAACCTGTTTGTCCTCCTAAGGAAGGTAGCAGTGCATCCGGACGCTCCAAAGCTATAATTTGCTGGAGAAAATCTAAAGTTAAAGGTTCCATATAAACGGTATCCGCGATCTCTTTGTCCGTCATTATAGTGGCTGGATTGGAATTCACTAATACAACATGGTATCCTTCTTCTTTTAAAGCTAAACAGGCTTGTGTTCCTGCGTAATCAAATTCTGCTGCCTGACCGATGATAATGGGCCCAGAACCGATTACTAATATTTTTTTTATGTCTGTACGTTTTGGCATTTTTAAATTTTTAATTTTGATTAATGAGTATTTTTAAAATCTCTAATCAGGTTCATAAATTGATTAAACAAATATTCATTATCGTTAGGCCCTGGGCTTGATTCAGGATGATATTGAACGGTAAATGCATAATTTTCTTTGTGACATAACCCTTCAATAGTTCCATCGTTTAAAGCTCTATGGGTAATTTCTAAAGGTGTATTTTTTAGTGAGTCTTCCTCTACTGCATAACCATGATTTTGGGAAGTTATATGTACTCTATTGGTTTTTAGCTCCTTAACCGGATGATTGGCTCCTCTATGACCAAATAACATTTTATAGGTTTTTGCTCCATGTGCTATTGCAAATAGTTGATGACCTAGACATATTCCAAAAATTGGAACTTTACCGCTTATTTGTTTTATTATTTCTATAGATTCATTAAGTTCCTGCGGATCTCCGGGCCCATTGGAGAGCATAATACCATCCGGATTTAACTCTAAAATAGATCTAGCATTAGTATTATACGGAACTACGACTACATCACATTTACGTAAACATAGTTCTTTTAGTATGCTTTTTTTCATTCCGTAATCAATTAAAACAATACGATATCCTTCTCCGGGTGAACTATAAGCTCGTGGGGTAGAAACTTCCGGTACGTGATGTTCTAGTATTGTATTTTGTAATTTTTGGGCTACCTGAGCAGTATCTTCTGATAAATCACAAAATTTTCCTTTCATACTTCCCTTGGTCCTTATCATCTTTACTAAGGCTCTGGTATCAATACCGCTTAACCCAGGGATATTTTGTTTTTTAAGAAAGTAATCTATATTCATTTGACTTTGCCAATGAGATTCTGTATGGGCAAATTCATGAACAACTACTCCTCCTACAAATGGATTTAAGGATTCAAAATCACTGGGATTAATACCGTAATTACCAATTAATGGATAGGTGAAAACAATTATTTGTTTATGGAAGGAAGGATCAGACATAGTTTCTTGGTAACCTGTCATACCAGTAGTGAAGACCACTTCTCCTACGGTAAACTGATCGCTCCCGAAACCTTCTCCAATAAATTCCATTCCGTTTTCTAATACTAATTTTCGTTTCAAGGTTATATGTTTATTTAAATTTTATGATTTTTATTTTAAATTTAATGAATTTCTATGAATTAAATACATAGTTAAGTACAGAAATTCGCGCAAAAACACCATTAGTCATTTGCGTAAAAATCCTTGATTTTGGAGATTCAATCAAGTCTTCATCTATCTCAACTCCTCGATTAATAGGGGCAGGATGCATTATAATGGAATGTGCTTTCATATTACTTGCTCTTTCTTTGGTAAGACCATATAGGGAAAGAAAATTTCCTTCATCGTATTGCTGAGAATGTCTTTCATTTTGATTTCTTAATAACATTACAACATCTGCTTTTGGAATTGCCTCATCTATAGTTGTATATCTGCCCATGGTCATTGTTGAGTCTCTCCAAAATTCTGGCGTTGCAAAACTTATATTTGCTCCTAATCTTTGTAAAATTTTGGCATCTGAATGTGCTACTCTACTATGTACAACATCTCCTACTATCACTACGTTTAAATCCCTAAACTCTCCGAATTCTTCTTGTATGGTTATTAAGTCTAACAGAGATTGTGTGGGATGATCACCGCAACCATCTCCTGCATTAATTATTGGAACATCAAATTTTGAAATTAAATTTTCATAAAATCGATCTTCCCAATGTCTGATAACAAAACATTCTACACCAATGGAATTAAGCGTTTTCACCGTATCATACAGGGTTTCTCCTTTCTTAATACTTGAACTTTCTGCATCAAAATAAATAATTCCCATCCCTGTCTTTTTCTCAGCCATTTCAAAACTTAATTTTGTTCGTGTGCTATTTTCAAAAAATAAGTTGGATATATAATGATTGGATAGATTGGGATAAGCGTTTCTTTTTTTAAAGCTTATTGCATCTTCAATTAATTCTCTAATTACTTCAATGTTTAAATTTTCTAAAGAAATAAAATGTTGCATAAAATTATTTATATATAATTTTTGTTAAAGTCTAGTTCTACTAAAGCAAAAAAAAACATCTTAATTATTAAGATGTTTTTAAATATAATATTATTATTTTTTGAATCTCCCAATGGATGTTGTGTTTGATCTAAAACTAAAAAAAGAAATTTTATATTCTGAAAAGGTGAAATACTTTTCTGAGATAAAATCTTTTTTATACGAATAATTTTTTTCAAATCTTTATATATCCTTAACTATAAAATCTAGCAAAGATAATAATTTTTTTTGAAAACTATGCTTTATTATAATTTATTATATTTTTTGCAGTATAACTATTCTAAGTTAGTATTTTTGCAATTGTATAAATATCTGCAGTTCAAAATGGAAAATTCTTTAACAACCAAGCCTAAATGGATTCGTGTAAAACTTCCAACTGGAAAAAATTACAAATCCCTTATCAATATTGTAGATAAGTACAAATTGAACACGATTTGCCAGAGTGGTAGTTGCCCTAATATGGGTGAATGTTGGGGAGAAGGAACTGCTACTTTTATGATATTGGGCAATATTTGCACTAGAAGCTGTGGATTTTGTGGAGTTAAAACCGGTCGACCTTCTGAGATTGATTGGGAGGAACCTGAAAAGGTTGCTCGCTCTATTAAATTAATGAAAATAAAACATGCCGTTCTAACTTCAGTTGATCGAGATGATTTAAAGGATATGGGTTCTATCCTTTGGGCTGAAACCATAAATGCTATAAGAAGAATATGTCCTGAAACTACTATGGAAACTTTAATCCCTGACTTTCAAGGAATCACCAAGCATTTAGATCGTTTAATAAACGCTTCACCGGAAGTGATTTCTCACAATATGGAAACTGTAAGCCGATTAACTCGTGAAGTTCGTATTCAAGCCAAATATTCCAGAAGTTTAGATGTATTAAGATACTTAAAGGAACAAGGACAAAGAAGAACTAAAACAGGAATTATGTTGGGGCTGGGTGAAAAAGTTTCTGAAGTTTATGAAACTATTAAAGATATTCATGATGCTAAGGTAGATATTATCACTATTGGACAATATTTACAACCGAGTAAAAAACATCTTCCTGTCAAGGAATATATTTCTTTGGAATTGTTTAAAGAATATGAGGATTTTGCTAAAAGCCTAGGCAATTTTCGTCATGTTGAATGTGGACCTTTAGTTAGATCATCTTATCATGCTGAAAAGCATATACATTAAATTAAAGTATTGGTTGCTTATATTTGTTTGATATTTT
The DNA here is from genome assembly GCF_007845595.1 of Apibacter muscae. Taxonomy (NCBI): domain Bacteria; kingdom Pseudomonadati; phylum Bacteroidota; class Flavobacteriia; order Flavobacteriales; family Weeksellaceae; genus Apibacter; species Apibacter muscae. The sequence goes on along the minus strand of NZ_SELI01000014.1, from coordinate 142,503 downwards.
TATTTATTATCCTCTTCTGAAGCGTTCCATATTTTGATTTTATCATTAATGTTTATTCCATGTACCTCTACGTATAAACCATCTGATAAGCCTAGAGTTATATCTTGTTTTTTGTATTCTCCATTGGGTTGCAAAATTTCTACAAATGGTTTGTTTTGTTCATCAAATTGGACTAATGCTTCTCTTACGGATAAGACGTCTTTTCTTTCATTTAAAACTATTTCTGCATTTGCACTGTAACCTGCTCGTATTAATACCCCGTTAGGAATTTTAAGATCTGCTTTTATATTATATTTAACTGCTCCATTTTCGTCGTAACCCTGTGGAGCTATAAATGATAAATTCCCTTGCAATTTTTCATCTTGTAAAGCTCCTATCACAATGTTCATGGGCATTCCAATTTTCATCATACCTGCATCTGATTCATCAACTTTACCTTCAAAAATCATCTTGTTTATATCTGCTATTGTTGCAATCGTAGTACCGGCATTAAAGGTATTAGCCTCAATTACTTGGTTTCCAACTTCAATAGGAAGTGCCAATATCATACCTTTGGTTGTAGAACGAATTTGTATACTTGCTAAATTTTCCAGACCACTGGCAACACCTTTAGTTGCAATATCATATTCTTTTTCTGCTTGATTTAGTGTTTGTTTTGCTAATTTATATTGAGTCTCCGCGTTTTCATATTCTTGCTTAGAGATCACTCCTTGTGTAAATAACAATTTTTCTCTTTCAAAGATTCTCTTTTGATTACTCAGCTGAATTTTTGCAGAATTGATGGATTGCATAGTTGAATTAACTGTTGCTACCACTGGAACTACTTTAATAGTTGCTATTAATTGCCCAACCTCCACTTGATCTCCTTCTTTGACGTAAATCTCTTTAATTATTCCCGATATATTAGGTTTTATCTCTATTTTTTCTTTTGGGTTTATCTTCCCCGTAGCTATAGATTTTATTTCAATGGTTTTAATTAGAGGTGTTTCCGTAAGAAATTTTTCGCTTTTATTTGAGTTTGCTTTAATTATATAACTTATGCAAAAAATTAGAAGTGCTATAAAAATAACTATTAATGATATTTTCAAAATTTTCTTCTTCATGTGTAATTTATAATTATATAATAACGTGGTTGAATGATTAGTGTAGCTTTAAACCTTTTTGTTACATTTATATAATGGATTTACAATTTAAAAATTCATTTTAGTTATCTTTGTATTATCATGGATATGTCTCTTCCTAATCAGGTATTGGAGTATTATTGGGGATACAAAGATTTTAGATATCCCCAAAAAGAAATTATTCTTTCAATTTTAAATAATAATGATACTGTTGCTTTACTTCCAACGGGTGCAGGAAAATCCATTTGCTATCAAGTTCCCGCTTTACTTAAAGAAGGGGTATGTATTATCATTTCACCTCTATTAGCTCTTATTAAAGATCAAGTTTTTCAACTTAAAAGGCGTTATATTCCTTCAGATTTTATTTCTTCCGAGCAAACAGCTGATCAACATCACATTATATACAATAAACTTAAAAATAATGAATTAAAATTACTGTATATTTCCCCTGAAAGACTTTTGAATAAACAGTTTTTAGAAATTATCTCTGATATTAAGGTTTCTTTTATTGCGATTGATGAAGCTCATTGTATTTCAGAGTGGGGAAACGATTTTCGCCCATCGTATCAGCAAATTCATTCATTTAGAGAATTTATAGGATCCCACATTCCTTGTATTGCTCTAACTGCCACAGCCACAGAGAAAGTTCTTTCTGAAATAATTATCAAACTTAAACTAAAAGATGTTGAAGTTTTTAAAAAATCATACAAAAGAGAAAATTTATCTCTTCAAGTTGTAAAAGCTGAGGATAAAATTTCTCAAATAGTTAGGATTCTTAACAAGTACAGGGGATCAGGCATCATATATTGTAGAACAAGGAGTGAAACTAAAAACTTATGCTCTATTTTAAGAGGTAAAGGGTATTTGGTTGATTTTTTTCATGCGGGTCTGTCTCCTAGTGAAAAAGTTAAGAAACAAAAAAATTGGACTGAAAGTGATTCTTTAATTCTTATATCCACCAACGCTTTTGGTATGGGTATTGACAAAGAAAATGTAAGATGTATTATTCATTTTTCACCTCCTTATTCATTAGAAAATTACTACCAAGAAGTAGGTAGAGCGGGTAGGGATGGAAATCTATCTCATGCCTTCTTATTATGGAACGATTATGAATTTTCTAATTTATCTTCTTTTTTATTACAAACCATTTGCTCTTACAACGATTATAATAAGATTATTAAATACTTATATACATTATATGGAATAGCTCCTTCGGAAACTCCTGAACATATATTTGACTTTGATCTTAACTATTTCCAAAAATATACTAAAATTCCTTCCACGAGAATTATACCTATTTTAGAGTTTCTTAATAATAGCTCAATTATTAACTGGAGATACGAACCTGGGGATAGTATTATACAATTAAAATTCCCAATTGAAAGACTTGATTATCAATCATTTGGTAAGGATACTTGGATTTTTGACGAAATTTCTAGAAAAATTACCGGTGTTTTTTCTTACCAAATTAAATTCAATGAATCTAAACTTGCAAACGTTTTAAGAATTTCTTTGGAAGAATTGCGTAAATTTTTAACTAAATATAGTCAAAGTGGTGATATTTTTTACGTAGATGGAAATAAGCAAAAAATACAATTTCTTACTGCTAGAAATGATTCTGATCTTTTAAATGAATTCTGGAAAAAATTTAATCAAATACAGAATAATAAATTATTAAAATATAAAGAATTAGAATTTTTTATTCAGAATAAAAAGTTTTGCCGTATGCGATTAATTCTAGGTTATTTTGGAGAAAAAGAAAAAGAATCTTGCGGTAAATGTGATATTTGTTTATCTAAACAAACTTATAATTCTCTAACAAATTCTGAAAATTTATTTCAATTTATAAAAGTAAGTCCTAGGACTAGACAGGATATTTATGATGAATTCTATTGTCATACTTCTGATGAAATTCATGATCTCTTACAAGAACTTATAGGTGAAAATAAAATAAAAGTATTAAATTACAATACTTATTGTGTAAATAACTAAATCATTAATCGCCTAGTTTTATTTATGGATATTAAAATTGAAAAATCTTGGAAAAAAGTATTAGATCAAGAATTTGAAAAACCATACTTCAAAAGTTTAATTGAATTTGTTAAAAGTGAATATAAAAACCATGTTTGTTTTCCTAAGGGCAAAGATATTTTCAAAGCTTTTGAATTAACCCCTTTCAATGATGTTAAAGTGGTTATTCTGGGACAAGATCCTTATCATAACTTTAATCAAGCTATGGGATTATGTTTCTCTGTACCTGAGGGCACGGTTTATCCTCCTTCTTTAAAAAATATTATAACTGAACTGAAAGATGACATGGGAACTATTTTAAAATCTGGAGATTTATCTTATTGGGCAAACCAAGGTGTTTTTATGTTAAATGCTACTTTAACTGTTAGGGCACATATAGCAGGTTCTCATCAAAAAAAAGGTTGGGAAATTTTCACGGATAAAGTCATTGAGAAAATATCTGAATTAAAAAATAACGTTGTATTTATTTTATGGGGGAGTTATGCACAACAGAAAACTAGTTTAATAAACACAGATCAACATTGCATAATTAAATCTGTTCACCCTTCTCCTTTATCTGCATACAGAGGATTTTTTGGATCTAAACCATTCAGTAACGCAAATAAATATTTAGCATCTAAAAATTTATCCCCAATTCAGTGGTGAATCAGGGATGTGTCTTAATTATTTATATGAACTTTCTTTTTTTAAATCTTTCTCTAATTGTTTCTTAATCTTTTTCTGATTTTTTTCATATTGCTTTCTATCTTTCGGAGACATCGAATTTACATCTGGACTAAATAACTCGCTTATATCTTGGTCTTTTAAATCTTCTGCTGTTATTATGATATCGCCAGGTTGACTAACGGCAGTGGTCTCAGATAAATTTATAGTGCTTTTAAGTTCACTAGTATTCGTTTGATCTACAGGCTTAGCAATATTTGTTTGGGAAGAGATATCTGAATTTGTAGACTTTTCTAATTTTATAACTTTGTTATCCGTAAAACTTTCATTTTTCTCTTGTTTATTAGGTACTACAGCCTCTTCAGTTACATAGGATTCTTGCTTGTTTGAAATATTATCCTGTGTTACAATATTTTCCTGCTGTGATTCTAATTTTGGGATGACTACTTCTTCTAATTCTATATTTTTCGTTGTAGTAGTTATATTTTCTTCATAAACTTCTGAAGGTTTAGATATAGGTACGTTTTTAACCTTTACGCCTTCTTTAGATCTTAATACTGACATGGGTTCTTTAGAGTAATTAGATTCTTGAGTGACATTTCTTACTACTACTCCATTACTTAGTACCCAAAGCTCATTACCATTTGCATCTGTAGTTCTAAAAATTGTAGGATTGGAGGGATTTTCTGCTTTCTTACCACTATTTTCTGCTAACAAAATTTGTTGCTGAGTCATTATTGCTTCTTTTTTCTCAACATCTATAGCACTACCTTCTTGCTTAAGAATATATCCTTGCTGGGAACTAGTTTCTTCTTGTACTTCCTCAAGTTGTGCATAAGAAGTTATAGACAATAATATAATAGGAAGAGTATAAATTTTTTTCATAACCACCAATATCAATTACTTATATTTAATTTTACTAAATTACAATTTTTTATATTTAAATGAACAAATATAAATATAAAAAATTGTAATTTATCTTTATTCTTTATCTACTTCATTATTATACGGCAAAGTTCCTTTATTATTTTTAAGTTTAAAATTTTTAAAATCTTCAGTTGCTTCGATTCCGTTTGAAGATATATTTGTTGTCACTCCATCCGCTCTATATATTTTAACTGTATCGTCTGAATATATTTTCCTCAACTTCTTATCCCAAAATAGGTGATTTGTTTTTAAAGTATCTTTGTCCGAATTTATTACCACTACATTATTCTTAGCTTCATACCACCCTTCAGATTCAATAATTTTAGCATAGTTAGCCATTAAATATATGGGTTCATCTTTATCCCTTTCAATAAACTCTACTTTTAAACCTTTGGGAAATAAGGTGAAGGGTGTTTTTGTAAATTCATATTCTTCAATCAAAGGAGATTTAAGTTTAACTTTTATATATACTGAATCATGCAATGTTAAATTTGCGTTTAATATCTGCCTTGATGGAAAATCTAAATTCTTTTTTTCTAATTTTTTAGATTCATCGTCTGTGCAAGAGTTAAAATAAAATAGTAGGTAAATAATTAAAATTATAAATGATAATTTTCTACTAATTTTAAACATAATGTTTTTTAATTAAAAAATCTTTTGACTTATTTAAAATTCATTTTATTTATAAATATACAATTAAAAAAGGTTATTCAATTCTTGAATAACCTTTTTTATTATATACTGAAAAATTTTATGAGATCTGTGTTAACCTTAAGGTATTGGTTAATCCATTTCCAAAAGAAGGCATAGCATTTAAATTAATTACATAATCTTTAGATTTGATTATACCCCTTTCTTTGACCATTCTATTTACTTCTACAACTGTTTCATCGGTACTTTTTAATCCTTCGTACAAGAATGCTTGTACACCCCATAAAAGATTTAACATAGTAATGATTCTTTTATTACTCGTAAAAACAATAATATCTGCTAAAGGTCTATGGGAAGAAATTTGAAAAGCTGTATATCCAGATTGAGTCAACGTAATTATTGCTTTAGCATTCACCTGACCAACCATATCTGCAGCATTATAACAAATTGTATCCGTAATATATCTTTCAGAGCCTTGAACTGGTTTATGTTGTGGAATTCTTATACATTCATCTTCTTCAACACTGTTAATGATTTTTGACATGTTTTGAATTACTTCCACCGGATGTTTTCCTACAGATGTTTCTCCACTTAACATTACAGCATCTGCTCCGTCTAATACTGAATTTGCAACGTCATTCACCTCAGCTCTGGTAGGGGTTAATCCATCAATCATGCTTTCCATCATTTGTGTTGCTATAATTACAGGTTTACATGCAATCTTACATCTTTTAACTAGATTTTTTTGAATTAATGGGACTTGTTCCATTGGAATTTCAATTCCTAAATCCCCTCTTGCAACCATAATACCATCAACTGCATTTACTATTTCTTCAATATTTTTTACAGCTTCTGGCTTTTCAATCTTTGCAATAATTGGAATTTTGTGATTGCAATGCTTTTGTATTAATTTTTTTAGGTCATTTACATCATCTTCATGCCTAACAAAAGAAAGTGCGATCCAGTCAAAATCTAATTTTATTGCAATTTCAGCATCTTTTATATCTTTTTCTGTTAAGGCTGGTAAAGATATTTTTGTATTTGGTAAGTTAACTCCTTTTTTAGATAATAATGGTCCACCTTGAATTACTCTTGCTTTAACTTTATCTATTAAATTGGTTTCAATTACTTCAAATATCAATTTACCATCATCTAATAATATTCGCTCACCGACCTTTACGTCCTTAGCGAATTCATTATAGCTCATATAGACTTGTTGAGCGTCTCCTTCTATTTTCTCATTGGTAAATGTGATAATGTCTCCTTGATTTACAACAACTCCAGGCTTAACTATTCCTAATCTAAGCTTGGGGCCTTGTAAATCTGCCAATAGAGCCACACTAAATCCATGCTCTTCATTGATTTCTCTTACTAACGTTACCCATTTCTCTGCTATAGATTCTTCTGCATGTGAAAAATTAACTCTAATCACATTTACACCAGACTTAAACATATTTATTAATATTTCTTTGTCTTCTGATGCTGGTCCTATAGTTGCTACTATTTTTGTTTTTTTATTATATAAATTCATTCTTCTATTAATATCAAATTTTCAAGATTATTTTTTTTTATTTTATTTAAATCAACTACTTCATAATTACTTATAAAATTAAATTTCTTCAAAGTTACATAAAACTCTTCACTCAATAAGAAATCATATTTTAAGAAGTAGTTAAAAAATTTATATTCCGGCACTAATATTTCAATAATTTCTGAATGGTCAAACAATTCATTTTTTTCTTCTTTAAATAACGGATAAGAGGTATTACTTATTAATTCAATGTTTTGTTTAGTTTTAATATCATAAAATTTATAGGCTGAAAAACTGTATTCATTTTCATCTTTATAGATTTTATGATCTCTAATTCTCTTAAAACTAAATGAAAAAAATTTATTAAGTAAAAATACAAACCTGTAGTCTTTACTTACATTTGTCTTTATACCTAGTAATTTAAAATCAAATATTGGATCATCGTCCTCCCATGTAAGGGAATACAATTTCATAATTTATTGATTTTATTATTTAATTTATAATAAGCTCTTTTTGAAGCTATTTCTTCGGCACTTTTTTTTGAACTAGCCCTACCTTTAGAAATGATTTGATCATTAAGCTTAATGACAGAATCAAAAATTAAAATATTTTCTGCATTATCCTCTTGAGAGGTTTCAAAAGTAATGTTAAATTTATTTTTTTGAGCCCACTCGAGTATATAACTTTTATAGCTGGTTATCTTGTTTTCTAAATTTATAAGATCATCAGTATTAATTAATGTCCTTTCGATAAATTTTTTTGAGAAAATAAATCCTTTATCCACATAAATGGCTCCAACTAAAGATTCATATAAATTTCCTTCAATATTTTTACCTAAATTTGTGTTTTTTCTTTTGTTTAAATATGTTGATAAATTTAATTTTTTTCCTAGCAGGTTTAATGCGCTCCTATTAACCATTTTAGATCTCATTTGGGTTAAATAACCCTCATCTTTGTTTGGAGCTTTATGGAATAAAAAATCAGAAACTACCGTTGAAATGATTGAATCACCTAAAAATTCAAGTCTTTCAAAATTTTTATCATCACTATTTAATGAAGTATGTGTAAAACATTCATGAAAAATTTCAATACTAATTGGTTTATAACCAATTAAAATTTCGATTTGCTTTTGAAATGCTTTTTCTTGGATTGAAAAGTTTTTCTTTTTAGATATTATGGAATGGAAAATATTTTTCTTCCAAAAATTCATTATTTAAAAAAATATTTTAAATCTTTTTAAATATCACACATGCATTGTGACCTCCAAATCCGAAAGTATTACTTAACGCATAGGTAATATTTTTTTTCTTTGCCTTATTAAAAGTCAAATCCAGTTTTTCATCTATTTCCTCATCATCTGTAAAATGATTAATTGTTGGAGGGACGATATCGTTACGAATTGCTCCTACACAAGCTAATGCTTCAATAGCCCCAGCCCCACCTAAAAGATGACCTGTCATAGATTTTGTAGAATTTATTTGAATATTATATGAATGCTCTCCAAACAATTTTTTTATCGCCTTTATTTCAGCTAAATCGCCTAAAGGAGTTGATGTACCGTGAAGATTTATATGATCTATATCTGTAATAGAAATATTTGCATCATCTAAAGCATTTTTCATTACATTATAAGCTCCTAGTCCTTCTGGATGCGGTGCTGTCATATGGTACGCATCGGCACTTAAACCACCAGCAACAAGTTCAGCGTATATAGTTGCGCCTCTTCTTATCGCATGTTCGTACTCTTCAAGAACTAAAGTCCCTGCACCTTCCCCTAAAACAAATCCATCTCTGTCTTTATCAAACGGCCTAGACGCTGTAGAAGGATCCTCATTTCTTGTAGACATTGCATGCAATGCATTGAAGCCACCAATACCACTTTCACAAATTGCAGCCTCTGATCCGCCAGTTACAATTACATCTGCCTTTCCTAAACGAATAAGCATTAAAGAATCAATAATTGCATTAGACGAAGAAGCACATGCTGACACTGTAGCATAATTAGGTCCCATAAACCTATATTCCATAGAAATAAGTCCGGGTGTCATATCAGCAATCATTTTAGGAATAAAAAAAGGATTAAATCTAGGCATACCATTTCCTAACGCAAATTCACTAACTTCATGTTGAAAAGTAAATAACCCTCCTATTCCTGAACCCCAAATCACCCCAACTTTAGCTTTATCCAAGTCAGAATATTCTAAAAGCCTACTATCTTCAATAGCTTCTCTTGAAGAAATTATTCCTAATTGTGCACATCGATCATACTTACGAATGTCCTTTTTCCCGAAATAATCTTCAGGATTATAATTTTTTACTTCGCAGGCAAACCTTGTCTTAAAATTTGTTGCATCAAATAGAGTAATTGGACCTGCTCCACTAACACCATTAAGTAAAGCCTCCCAATATTCTTGAAAAGTGTTACCTAATGGGGTTATAGCACCAAGTCCAGTCACTACTACTCGCTTTAAAGCCATATTTTGATGTCTTTGTGTGAAATTATTGTTTGTTTACTTCTTCGATGTAAGAAATTGCTTGTCCTACAGTAGATATTTTTTCTGCTTGATCATCAGGGATTTGAATATCAAATTCCTTTTCAAATTCCATAATTAACTCCACTGTGTCTAATGAATCAGCCCCTAAGTCATTTGTAAAACTTGCTTCTGGAGTAACCTCGCTTTCATCTACTCCTAATTTATCAACAATGATAGCTTTTACTCTTGATGTAATGTCAGACATAACCTTTAAAATTTTATTTATTATAGTTCAGTTGGCAAATATAAAATTTTTTTTTCTAAAATAATATTTTTTCAGCTTTTTGAATTATCAATTTATTTAAATATTATCAATTAAACTTTTTAATAGAATATTGAAAAGTTAATATAAGGCATAAAGTAGATGTTTTATTGATTGGTCTTTAACTCCTTTTTATTAAACCATATAACATAATCATTATTTTCTTTATATATATTGTACAAATTTTTCTTAATGGTAGGGTTATCTTTAACTTTATCTATATATTTCTGCCCCTCGAAAATGGATGGAATATTTATGTTTAAATTATGAAATTCAAATAAACCTGCCGTCATAATGTTTGCTCCTGCATCATTCCCAAAAGAATTAAGAATAAAAGGTACTTCCATAAATTTATTTTTTTCCGTGAACTGAATAACTTGACTTGGCATGGGAGCTCCGTTAAGCAAATATACATTATCATCATCTTTAATATTTAAGTTATTTAAATCATAACTTATCTGTGTGAATAGATATTCATTGTAGGTTTTCATTATGGACAATGAAGCTCCATAGGAATATGATAGTGAAAAAAAATATAAATATGGAAGTACTAAAAGAAATTTCCAATATCCTTTCAAAAATGCGTTAATACAGTAAAATAAGAAAACTATGAAAATAGATGTTGCTATTAACATTCTTGGCATGTAAGCTATATTTTTCATGAATAGCAAAATACCTGGAACACAAAGTGCAATCGCTAAAGGAGATAATATAAAAATGATCTTATTTAACTTGTTCTTATTTAATCTTATGTTTTTAAATATAAATATATACGAGATTAGGAATAGAACTATTAAAACTATTAAATATAAAAAACTAAAGTGAAAATAAAAATTAGCTAAAATTGTTATAATATTTTTGAAAAATAGGATTAATCCATCCAAATTAAATGGAATATTTTCTTTCATCCCTTTAATATAAAAATTCTCACCGCCGTTTAAGTATAATTTTATTACCAATACATAATATAAAATATAGGCAATTATGGCTATTAAAATGGATTGTAATAAATTTTTAGCTGAATTCGAATGTGAGTTTTTATAATCTGAAATATAAAATAGAAAACATACTGAAAAATATATATTTATAGAGGCTTGATACATTCCTAAGGCTACAAAAACCATTAGAATTTTAATAACTATGTATTTCTTTCCTTTAATTTCGGAATAAAGAATTGCTAAAAGAATTGAAAATGCCATAAAAACACTATCAAATCTATAGGATAAATTCTCTAAGAATAAAGGGCTACACAAAACTGGGAGTACAATTAAATATGAAATTATATTAAATTTCATATTCATCCTTTCTATAAGAATCATCAATGCTATTGTTATAAAAATGCATGACAAGATTGTCGTTAATGGAAACAAGTCAACCGGCGCTCCCAAAGATATAATTGTATAAAAAACATCTGCAAAAGGTCTCCCTATGTAAGACCAGTATTGAAACTTATTGACTCTAGACATATCATCAATAAAATATACATTTGCTAACATTAGAGGAAAGACATAAAATATACCTAAAACTAATAATATGAAAAACGAATTTCTGTTTTTATAAAAAAATACCATATAAACATTAAATTTGCCCCTAAAATTAAAAAATTTATCATTATTTTTAATTAATCCATGATTTTTTTAATTCATTTACAAAAAAATGTCATTTGTACAATTAAAAAAGATCTGATTAACAATACCTTAACCTTGTATTCATTTTTTTTAGAATTTTAACTATTAATATCAGATTATTTTTAAAAAAAATAAGAATTTTAAATCTAGTTTTTTATGACAATTTTTTATCCTTAATTTAATAATTCTATATTTTTGAAATAAAAAAATATTCTTAATCCATGATATCTACTTTACCTTTAAGAAATATATTGTTTATTGATTTAGAAACGGTTCCAGAGCATGAAAATTGGAATGAATTGTCTGACAGAACTAAAAAGCTCTGGGAAGTAAAAACTCAATTTCAAAGAAAGGAAGAAATCTCTGCTGAAGAATATTATTACGATCGTGCCGGTATACTTTCTGAATTTGGAAAAATCATTTGTTTAAGTTGTGGATTAATAACGGATGATAATAAAATAAAAATTAAAAGCTTTTACGGTTCAAACGAGAAAAATATCCTTAACAGCTTTAATGAAATGCTAAAGGCTAAATATTTTAAATCAACATTACTATTATGCGCCCATAATGGGAAAGAATTTGACTTTCCTTTTATTGCAAGAAGAATGTTAATTCATCAAATTGAGCTTCCGAACATTCTGAAAATTCAAGGAAAAAAGCCTTGGGAAATCCCCCATTTAGACACGATGGAATTATGGAAATTTGGAGATTATAAACATTATACTTCGTTAGATTTACTAGCACATATATTCAATTTACCCTCCCCTAAAAATGAAATGGATGGTAGTGAAGTTTCAAATGTATTTTATAAAGAAAAAAATATTGATAAAATAAAAAATTATTGCGAAAACGATGTTGTAACATTAATTAATATTTTTAGAAAAATGAGGTATGAAACACCTTTAAATAGAGAATAAACTAAAAATACAATTTTATTTTTGATATATCTTGCTTATTAGAATACATTTATCTATAGATAAATTTTATTCAACACATTTTGAAAAATATCTGTTAATTAAAACTTTATGTATTTATAGTTACTCAACCAAAAATTAACTCAATGCATAATTCTTATTTATTAACTTTGTTAAAATACCAAAAAATGACAATTTCTAAAGCAAGAGAATCAACCGATATAATTGAAAGACTATACATAACTATGCGCCATCTTTTTAATAGAGGCGGATTTAAACCCTCTGGAACTTCTGGAATTGAACTTAGAAATTATTTATTAAAATTAAATCCAGAAATCTATGGTACCCTTGCAGAACCTGAAAAAGTTGAGCTTAATGGATTGATTTATGTATTAGATCGTTTGCCCAAAGGAATTGAGGAATGTTCATATATATATCTTTCTTCCAACGAAGGCTTAGATAAATCTACTTTCGAACCTATTTATCCTAAAAAAAGAAGGAGAACTTGTTATAGAATTGATGATCATCAAATGAACATTGAAGTTTTATTAGGTCGTTCTGAAATATACGATATTTTAACACATTTAACCTTTTTATACAATGAAGCTGATAAAATTCGAAAAAAAACACATGACTTTAAAGGCAAAGCAGGAAGAATATGGAAATCCATTGAAAAAATTGCTTTAAACCAAGAACCACTTGAAAGAATTGAAAGAGAAATTGTATTAGCACATTTATCAACAATACTAGGAAGAAGCTTTAATGAAATCGTTCAAACTTACAATAGTTTTAGTGAAAATAATGATCCTGATCGTTTTATAAAAGTTATCTATCATTTGGGAAATGTTAGTAAAAATGATTTTAACAACACGCGTAAAAGAGAAATATTTTTTAGTTCAATTTTAAAGGAACGTGTAGGCCATCACCTTTTTGGTGAAAGATGGGCAATAAACCTAAAAAAAACGTTAATTAGCAATAATCTTATAAATAAAAAAATACATATTATAAGTTCAAATATGCATAGTGTATGCAATATGCTTTATGCACATGAGGCTTTAAACAAAAAATATGATCTTTCGAATGAATTGAAACTTTATGAAGAATTAAGTAAAAACTTTAATCTTGTTTCTAAAGTAAACGAACATGCCAAAGAGCATGGTATGATATATATACATGACGATAGTGGATCCAACATTGATGTTCAAATCTTTGATTTATCAAAAATTAATTTAGATAACTCTCCTTTTAAAAATCTTAAAAATATAAATTCCGATGATCTACTCATCGTTTTTGATTATGCGTTCGGTGAACAAGCTTTTGAAATTATGGATGAGCAATTACGACCTTTAGAAATTAATAATGAAAAAAAGAATCTTAATGTAGAATCGATATCTATATTAGGAAAAGCAGGAATTTTAGTAGGAAATAAAGGAGATATAATGATTCCAAATGCTCATATTTTTGAAGGAACTGCTGATAATTATCCCCTTCATAATGAATTATCTATATCGGATTTTGACGGATACAACGTTCAAACTTACAAAGGTGCAATGATAACCGTTCTAGGTACATCTTTACAAAACAAAGACGTACTCACCTATTTTATGGATACATCTTGGAAAGCAATAGGTCTGGAAATGGAAGGAGCTCATTACCAAAAAGCCATTCAAGTAGCTTCTAAAATAAGGAATCACATCAATAAAAACGTTAAGTTGCGTTATGCTTACTATGCTTCTGACAATCCTTTAGAAACCGGGAGCACTCTAGCCTCCGGAGGATTGGGACTAACCGGAGTTAAACCTACTTATTTAATTACCCAAAAAATATTAGAACAGATATTCTCAGACAAAAACCAATAAGAATTGAATCACTGGCTAATCGTAAATGTTTTAAAAATAAAATAAATTTTTCTAATAATGAAATTATTATCGCAGCTAGGAATTATTCTATTCTTCTTTTTTATTGGAGAATTTATAGTTTTCATCTTAAAATTAAAAATTCCAGGAAGTATAGTAGGTATGTTGCTTTTGTTAATCTCTTTACAACTAAAGATAATTAAAGTAGAAAGTATAAAAGAAGTCTCAACCTTTTTCATTAACAATATGCTCATTTTATTTATTCCATTAGGCGTAGGCTTAGCAGCCCAATGGGATCTAATTTCTAAAGAATGGTTAACGATTATAGTCTCTATTTTTATCAGCACTTTTATAGTTTTATCCGTAGTTGCCCTAATAATAAACAAGAAAAAATGAATGAATTGCTAAATACCCCACTGTTTCATATTTTAATAACTCTTATAGTTTTTGGTTTATCAAATCTTTTGTATAATCAATTTAAGTACAAAATTTTACATCCGGGCATCATTTCTATATTATCCTTAATCATCTATCTTAAAATTTCTGAAACTTCTTTTGAAAATTATAATAAAAATACATACTTAATTAGCTTTTGGCTGGGTCCATCTGTGGTAGCTTTAGGTTTACCCTTATACTTATATATTAAACATTTAAAAGGCAGCTACTTAAGAGTATTATTAGCTATGTTGGCAGGTAGTATTTTAGGAATCGTTTCTGTGGTAATAATTTCAAAGCTGTTAGGTGCTTCCGATGTAATTGCTTACTCCCTTGGCCCAAAATCTGTTACCACTCCTATAGCCATGGAAATATCCAAAAGCTTAGGAGGAATACCTTCGTTAACCATTGCTATTGTTTTTATTACCGGTTTTACTGGGGCTTTATTTGGATGGAGTTTTCTACAATTTTTAGGCATAAAAGATCAAAAAGCTATTGGAATTGCAATGGGTACTGCCGCCCATGCCATAGGAACCGCTGAAGTTGTAAAAAAAGGACAAGAATTTGGAGCCTATGGAGCTATAGGAATTGCTTTAAACGGTATTTTTACTGCTATTTTTGCTCCTTTAATAATTCCTCCACTCTTACATCTTTTAAATTTTTTGTAAATCCTACCGTTTTCATTAGCAAAAATCTATTTTTAAAATTTAAAATAGTATCTTTATCTTTGAAAGATAAAAAAACTTTTATATGTTTTTTTATTGATTGAGATATTATGACGAATAAAAAGAAAAGAATCCCTGCCAAGCATCAGGAAAAGCTAAGGGATTTAAAAAGAGAAATACTTACACTCTTTACTAAAAATCCTAACAAACAATATAATTATAAGCAAGTTGCATCTTCTTTAGATAAAAAAAATCCTAGACAAAGAGAATTAGTAATACAAGCCCTACAACAACTTACCTCTGAAAAACAATTGCTGGAGATAAAATTGGGCAAATATCAAATAAATTTTAAAGAAGACTTTCTTGAAGGTAAGATTGATTTCAATAGTAGTGGCAATGCATATTTAATTGTTGAGGGATTAGAGAAAGATTTGTTTATTCCGAAAGGAAAAACAGGAAAGGCCTTACAAAACGATCTTGTCAAAGCAATCGTTCACCAATTTAAAAATAAGAAATCTGAAGCCCAGGTTATAGAAGTTGTAGAACGCTATAAAAATCAATTTGTAGGTAAACTTGAATATACGAAAGGTAAAAATTTTGGCTTTGTGATTGTAAACAAAAATGCAATTCACACTGACATTTTTGTTTCAAAAGATCAATTAAATCATGCCGAAAATGGACAAATTGTATTGGTTGAGTTACTTAGCTGGGATGAAAAATCTGAAAGTCCTTCTGGAAAAATTATTGATGTTTTAGGTAAACCGGGTGAAAATGAAACAGAGATGCATGCTATTCTCGCAGACTATGGATTGCCTTATGACTTTCCAGAGGAAATAGAAGAAGAAGCTAAAAAATTAGATCTAAGCATATCGGAAGTTGAAATTGCTAAACGCAGAGACATGCGTAAGATTACTACTTTCACCATAGACCCTGCGGACGCTAAAGATTTTGACGATGCTTTATCCATACAAAAACTTGACAATGGGAACTGGGAAATAGGTATTCATATTGCAGATGTATCTCATTATGTGAAACCCGGAAGTCCTTTAGACCAAGAGGCATATTCAAGGGCTACTTCTGTTTATTTGGTTGATCGAGTTGTGCCCATGTTGCCTGAGATTTTAAGTAACCATGTATGTTCGCTTAGACCCCATGAAGATAAATATACTTTTTCCGCTGTTTTTGAACTGGATGAAAATGCAGATATTAAACATCAATGGTTTGGAAGAACTGCTACCCATTCAGATCGAAGATTTACTTATGAAGAAGCCCAACAGATTATTGAAGGGAAAGAAGGAGATTTTCAAGAAGAATTACTTGTATTAAATAAACTTGCTAAAACTTTAAGAGAAAAAAGACTTAAAGCTGGCGCTATTTCCTTTGATAAAGTAGAGGTGAAATTCAATTTAGATGAAGATAAAAACCCTACAGGTGTGTTTTTTAAAGTTTCTAAGGATAGTAATCACCTTATAGAGGAGTTTATGCTCTTGGCAAATAAAAAGGTATCTGAATTTGTTAGCCTAAGAAAGGGTAAACCTACAGATCGCACTTTCATTTATAGAATTCATGACGATCCTGATCCTACTAAGCTACTTACCTTTAAGCAATTTGTGAATACTTTAGGCTACGACATCAATATTACTGAGAAAAAGCAAACCTATTTATCCATTAATCAATTACTCATGGAAGTAAAAGGAAAAGGGGAAGCAAATATGATTGAAACCTTAGCTGTACGAACAATGTCTAAAGCTAAATATTCTACGGATAATGTGGGACATTATGGTTTGGCTTTTGATTATTATTCGCACTTTACTTCTCCTATACGAAGATATCCTGATATAATTGCTCATCGATTGCTACAAGATTTTCTAGATAAAAAACCCTCTGCTAAAAAAGAAGAAATTGAAGGTATGGCCAAACATTCCAGCGAGATGGAAAAACTCGCAGCCGATGCTGAAAGGGATAGCATTAAATACATGCAAGTAAAATTCATGGAACAACATGTGGGTGAATGTTTTGAAGGGGTTATTTCAGGAACTACTGATTTTGGAATTTATGTAGAAATCCGTGAATTTGGTGCAGAAGGGCTGATTCGTCTACGTGATATTCGTGATGATGACTATCGTTACGATGAAAAAACTTATTCAATCACTGGACAAAGAACTGGAAATCAGTATCGTTTAGGAGATACCATCCTTGTAAAAGTAATTAAAGCCAATTTAGAAAGAAAACAACTGGATTTTGAATTGGTTCAGGAATAATTATAATCTTTAATATTAACTTTCCTTTTAAGATTTTTGAAAGGAAAGTTAATACGATTTATTATTAATTATAAATCTTATCAAAGAGCTATATTATTTAAAAATATTCATCTGCTCATTATAAATCGGGCTTTCAATATTTAAAAAGTTTAAAACACTATGGAACACATGGTTTTGAGAAAGCATATCATTGGGTTTGAGTTGCTTGTAATTATCTGATGTCCATACGATAAAAGGGATTTCATATTGCTCTTTAGGAGCTATACTCATTGGAACCCCATGCATATATAAGTTTTTTTCTCCTAATGATTCTCCATGATCTGAAACAAACAACAGGGTACTATGATAATCTTTTAAATCTTTTAAATCATTGATTACAGATGCTAAAAGATAATCCGTATATACAATTGTATTGTCATATGCATTGATTAGTTCTTCTTGTGAACATTTACCTAGTTCCACACTATTACAAACCGGTTTGAAAACTTCAAATTTAGAAGGATATTTTTTACTATACGTAGGTCCATGGCTTGTACTGGTATGTAAAACTACTAGTATTTTATTCTTATCGCTTGCTAAAATTTGTTCTTTTAAACCATTAAGTAAAATTTCATCGTATTGGCAGTTTTCGCCTTCGCAGGTAGTCCTTAAAGCATCCTTATCTAAATAATTCTTAATATGCAAAGGCGGTTGCCCCCAGTTGGTTGATCTCCAAATTACCTCAACATTATTTCTATATAAATAGTTGGGTAAAATTTCATATAATTTATTAGAATTTATATGTTCTAAAATACACTTTACTCCAGCAGTTGTATATGTTCCACAGGAATTTGCTTTAAAAGGATGTATATTTTCAATTTTAGATAGTAATGGATTGGTATTTTTTGTATATCCATACAAAGAAAAATTTTCTCTTCTCGCTGATTCACCAATCACTAACACAAAAATAGATTTTTCATTATCTTTTATTTTAGCATCTGGCAATAAAATCTCTTTCTGATTCTCTTGGTTCTTATGTATAAAGTAAAGCGGTATATTAACGGAATAAGACCATGGCATAGCAAGTCCTCCTAATGTTTTTGAATTTTTATCTATCCATAACCAGTTACTTGCATTGGCAAAAGCTAAAATTATGAGAAGTAATAGGGAAAGTGATGATCTAACTAAAAATTTTTTTGTGGTTGCTTTTAGAATCTTAATTCTAGCTATATATATACTAGGTAATATTCCTAATATAAGAATAAACAACAACAATTTTATGGAAAAAAAGCTACTGGATTCTTCGTAATTGGTATTAAAAATATTACCTATCATACTTTCATCTATGATCACTCCGTATGTGAGTATAAAATAAACGGCAATAGAATTGATAATAAAAGTCAATATAATTAAAGTTTTTCCTATATACCTTGATAAAAAGGTTAGCAAATAGAAAACAAAATAATTAGCCACTAGCATAACGACTACTAAACTTGCAATAAGAATAATACCTGATAAGCTTTTATAGTCTACATTTTTAAAAACAAATTTAAAAAATGGTAAATGGTAGAGTAAAAAATTTAATAGACTAACTAATAAGGCAAAATTTGATATTTTAAGACTATTTTTTAACATATGCATTTATGATTGTATAAAGTAAGATGAGTAGACTAACTATAGAAATATAAAAAATTAATAATTGTGTATGATAAATTTTTACACCTAAGATAATAATTGAAATTAGAAATAATAATATAAAGATTGGGTAGTATTTTTTATTATTTATCCAATGCCAAAATTTATACTTTTGATAAGAAAGAATGCCTAGTATTCCACAGATAAAACCTAATATACTTCCTGAAATTACATCTAATGGATAATGAGCACCCACACCCACTCTAGTAAATGCTAATATATAAGCCATTAATAGTACACCCACACACCAAACAATTTTATTTATTGTTCTTTGAGGCATAAAAGCAATCATAATTACAGTCAATACCGTAAATATAGTAGTGGAATGCCCGGAGGGAAAACTATTATAACCTTTTAATGTTTTCCCAATTATTGTAAAATCACTAAGATCGTAAATAGCTGCAGGTCTCGGAACTTTAAAACAATTTTTAAACAATGGTGTTAGTATTCCAGAAATAAGTATTGACGGTATTAGCCCTTTCCATAATTCGGGAGCGTAAACTATAAAAACTGCTAAAAAGGATAGAATAATTAATACGTCTCCAAACTGTGTTAAATTATATATGAGATTTGGATAATTGGATAATTCTTTATTGATCCATTGAAAATAATCTTTTTGTATGAAGCTATAATAATTATCAATTAATAGATTTTCACTTATAAAGAAAACCGTCATTCCCAATAACAAAACAATGGGTATAAATAATATTTTAGAATTTAGAGAAGAAAAATTTTTGATTATGGTAAGATTCATCAAATTCAAATCTTTTTTACACATTAATATTTATATCTATCTTTCATAGATAAACACTTGGATAGATTTGTGGTTAAAATTAAGATTTTTTATTGATATTTAATGATTTTGAATAAATTAACTAAATAAATTTTCTTTTATGATTAATGGAATTTGAGGTATAAAAAACATCGATTAAAAAATCGATGTTTTATTTTTCTTACTTTAAAAATTCTTTAGCTATTTCTTTGTAGATTTCAATACCTTCTAAATAATTTTCTATTTCGATGTATTCATCCGGCTGATGTGCCATTATAGGTTCACCCGGTCCTAATACTATAATTGGTAAATTCTTTTGAACTTTCACAAACTGAGAACCATCTGTATAACCACTTACACCTAATGGCTTAACTTCTTCTCCTTTCTTTTTGGACACTATGGAAGTAATTAATTTAACAATTTCAGTATTTTCATCAGTTTTAACTGGATCTAAATCATTAATTACTTCAATTTCTAAACTAAAGTTTTTAATTTTTTCAGACATTTCTTTATTAAGCTGTTCCAGTTCATTTAAAAATTCTTGATGATCTTGGGATTCAATCGTACGAATATCTATTTCAACGATGCATTGATCGGGGATTACATTGGTAGCATTTCCTCCTTTAAAAACATTGATCGTTGATGTTGAAGGTCCGACCATATCATCTTTGTATTGAGAAAAGTTAAATTTCTTATTAAATGCTTCAATAAAATTTAACATATGCTCAACCGCATTAATTCCCTCTGATGGTGCTGAACCGTGTGCGGTTTTTCCTTTTGTTTTTAAACGTAACCAAATCGCTCCTTTATGCGCTATAACTACATAATTTCTTGTAGGTTCACCAATTATCAATGCATCTAAATCTTTGGCATATCCTTTTTCCACTAATTGGCCAGCGCCTATGGCAGAAGTTTCTTCCCCAACAGTTGCTAGCAATTGTATATCTCCATTCAATTCTACATTATTTCTCTTCAATTCAATCATGGCAGCTACCGCAGCCATTAATCCCCCTTTCATATCACTTGCACCACGGGCATAAATTTTTCCGTCTTTCTCATCAGCATCAAAAGGTTTATGTTCCCATTCCTGCTCTCCTACAGGAACAACATCCATATGTCCTGTAAAGCCAAGTATTTTGTCAGATTTTTTTCCTTTAAGAGTTGCAATCAACTGATTTCTACCTTCAGAATATTCAATTTGCTCAGTTTCAATCCCCTCTTCTTTAAAAAGCTTTTCTATATAATCAGCAACTTCTTTTTCATTGTCTAAAGTTGAATCAATTTTCAGGATATCTTTAAGCCAATCTATTTTTTCCTTTTCCATGATTTTTATTTTTCATGTTTTACAACATAATTTATACCAAATTAAAAAATAAATATAGTTAAATCTGAGTATTTATTATGTATTTGACATAATTTATTAACCAACAATCATTAACTTAATTAGAGTAAAAAATTTAAATCGATTTAAAAAACTTTATAAGTTCTTACTAAATTTTTGTTTATATCTATGTAAGAACCTTAAATGATATTTATTCTTTTAAACCATTAATTAATTTTTGTATGGCTTTATCTATAGAATTAGTATCTTCTAACAACGAGATAAATTTACTTCCAATAATAGCTCCGTTAGAGTTTTTTTGTGCAGCATCTAAGGTTTCCTTGTTAGAAATTCCAAAGCCTATTAATCTTGGATTTTTCAAATTCATTGCATTAATTTTCTGAAAATATTCTTGTTTTTTTTCATCAAAACTTTTCTGTGCTCCGGTTGTGGAAGCGGAAGAAACCATGTAGATAAATCCATCCGTATGTTCATCTATAAGGCGAATTCGTTCTTCTGAAGTTTCCGGAGTAATTAGCATTATTATTTTTATATCGTATTGATCTGCAATGGGCTTGTATTCTTTAATATAATCATCAAAAGGCAAATCGGGAATAATTGCTCCATCCAACCCTATTTCTTTACATTTTTTACAGAAATTTCCGAAACCGTATTGCATAATCGAGTTTAAATAGCCCATCATAATTAAGGGTAAATTGGCTTCTTTTCTTATATTTTCCAATTGCTCAAATAGGATTTTCAGTGTCATTCCATTCTTTAAAGCTTGGGTTCCACTGGCTTGTATAGTAGGTCCGTCTGCCATAGGATCAGAAAAAGGAATTCCTATTTCTATTAAATCAATTCCATTGGATTCTAATTTTTTTATTATCTCCACCGTACTATCCAGATTAGGATAACCTGCTGTAAAATAAATGGATAGTATATTTTTAGGTTTATTTTTAAAAAGTTGATTGATTCTGTTCATATTCTTAATATACTACTGATTATACCTTTTTATTTTGTTTAAAAATTTATCTAGCTGTTTTATGTCTTTTAAACCTGGCTTTAATTCAAACTTGCTATTTAAATCTAAAGCGTATAATTTTTTATGCTGTATTTTTTGTATTTCTTCTGTATCCTCTAACGAAATTCCTCCACTAAGAAAAAAAGGTATTTCTCCTTGATAGTTGTTTAATATAGTCCAGTCAAATTTTTTCCCGGAACCTCCATATTGTGGCGTTTTCGTATCAAAAAGTAAATAATCGCAAACCTCTTCGTATTCTCCTGTTTTTTCGATATCTTGAATTTCTGCAATACTAAAGGCTTTAATAATTCTTAAGTTTGGAATTTTAATTCTAAGTTCTTTTATATATATTATGGTTTCTTTTCCGTGTAATTGAACATAATCTAAAGAATATTTTTTTACTCTATTCTCTACTTCCTGTAATTCTGCATTTACAAAAACACCTACTTTTTTTATAAAGGAGGGTAGATGAGATAGTTGTTCTGGATTTAATTCTGCAACATATCTGGGAGATTTGGAGTAAAAAATCAGTCCTATAAAATCAACAGGTAATTGTATTAATTGCTGTATATTTTCAGGATACTTCATCCCGCAGACTTTAATCCTCATAACCTATTGCAATTCTTTAATAAACTGTTCTAATGCTTCTCCCGGATTGGGAGTTTTCATAAAGTTTTCCCCCATTAAAAAACCCTGATATCCTACTTGCTCCAATTCTTTTACAGTTTGTGTGGAAGAAATTCCACTTTCTGAAATTTTCAAAAATTCATTAGGAATCTTTTCTACCAACTGAAAGGATACTTGCACATCGGTAACAAAGGTTTTTAAATTTCGATTGTTCACTCCTACTACATCTACAAATTCATTGATATGATCCAATTCTTGTTCATTATGTATTTCCAGTAATACATCCAACCCTAATTCTTTCGCTTTTTTTGCTAAATTTTTAGTTTCGTCTATGGTTAAAGCTGCTGCAATCAATAAGATTGCACTGGCTCCATATATTTTCGCTTGGTATATTTGATACTCGTCTACCATAAAATCTTTGCGAAGAAGGGGTGTATTCGTCAATAAAGATGCCTCTTTTAAGTCGTTTAAATTTCCTCCAAAAAAATCAAAATCCGTCAATACAGAAATTGCACTGGCTCCTCCTTTAGAATAATAGGGAATTACTTCTTCAATTTTTGCCTCTTTAAATATCCAGTCTTTGGATGGTGATCTCCTTTTGAATTCTGCTATAATACCGGTAGATGATTTCTTTATTGATTCTTTAAAAGATTGTCTGGGTTCTATATGACCTAATTGACATTCTAATTCATCCATTGACTGACTCTGCTTGCTTTGAGCTATCACAATTCTTTTATTGGCTATAATTTTATCCAGTATGGTAGACATATTTTTTTCCTTTTTTAATTATTCAATTCCAAAAATTTCTGAAATGTTTTTTTAGTTTTTCCACTCTCTAAAGCTTCCTTTGCTTGAGCTAAACAATCTTCTATTCCAAGGTTAGGTTCAATCGTTTGAATCGCAAAGGCTGAGTTGGCTATAACTACGTTTTTCTGTGCAAGTGTTGCCGTATTATTTAGGACATTATCAAAAATACGAGAGGCTTCCTCAGCGGTTTGTCCACCGTCTAAATCCATAGGTTTATAGAAATCAAAACCTAAATCCTCAGGAGAATAGAGATATTCTCCTAATTTGCTTATCGTTTTAAATTTATCCGTTAGAGAGATTTCGTCGTACCCATCCAAACTATGCACTATAGTATAATCACAATCCATATTTTGGTAAATATAGTAGTACAAACGCGCCATCTTAAGATTGAATACTCCTAATACATTTCTTTTAGGTCTTATAGGGTTTACCACCGGACCTAACATATTAAAAAAAGTACGTACGCCTAAAGATTTTCTTATGGGTGCCACCACTTTTAAAGCATCATTAAAAAGTGGGGCATGAAGATAGGCTATATTAGCTTCTTCTAACGATCTTTCTAATCTATCTAAATCCGAAGTAAACTTAACCCCGTGTTGTTCCATAACATTAGACGCTCCGCTTACAGATGTAGCCCCATAATTTCCATGTTTAGCTACTTTATATCCTGCACTGGCTACCACAAAACTAGATAGGGTAGAAATATTGAAGGTGTTTTTATTATCTCCTCCAGTACCTACAATATCTATGGTTTTATATTTTTGTAAGGGTGAAACATCTTTGCATAGATTTAACAAGGCATCTCTAAATCCTAAAAATTCTTCAATGCTGATGTTCCTCATTAAAAAAACACTGATAAAGGCTGCAATTTGGGATTCATTATATATTCCTGCTGACATTTGCGTTAATATTTGGCTAGCCTCTTCTCTATTTAGATACTGGTGTTCAAATAACCGATTTAAAATATCTTTCATACTTTGATTTCTAATCATAATTATAACTTAGGAATTCACCCTTCTAAAAAGTTTTTGATCATAATTTTTCCATGGGGTGTAAGTATAGACTCCGGATGAAACTGTAAACCATGCACATCGTACAAACGGTGCTTTAAAGCCATTATTTGGTTGTTTTCATCCACAGCTGTGATCATCAAATTTTCATGCGGGAAATCTTCTTGACTTACAATCCATGAATGATATCTTCCTATTTCAAATGAAGAAGTTAATCCTTCAAAAATATAGTCTTTTTCTATAATTTTTGCTTTAGTAGCTACCCCATGATAAACTTCATCCAGATTCTTTAATTGGGCTCCAAAGGCTTCTCCAATGGCTTGCTCTCCTAAACATATACCTAAAATTGGTTTGGTAGATGCATACTCTTTAATTAAAGGTAATAATATTCCCGATTCGGAGGGAATCCCTGGACCGGGTGAAAGTATAATTTTATCATACTTTTCAATTTCAGAAATTGAAATTTTATCATTTCTAATCACATCAAGTTCAGCGTATCCTAAATCTTTAACTAAATAAGCTAAGTTATAAGTAAAAGAATCATAATTATCAAATAATAAAATTTTCATCTATTTATTATTAGCTTGTAAATATTCGTCTGTTGTTTTTATCTCTGCATAATAATAGGACAATGCAGATAAAAATGCGGTTTGGACTTCTTGTGCAGTTGCTTTTTTTCCTGAAAATTCCAATTCTCGGGTGGCACATGCATCTGCAATTAAAGTACATTGATAACCTAAATCTTTAGCGGCTCTTACAGTAGCATCCACGCACATATGGGTCATCATACCACATATTACCAATTCATTTACTTCATATTTTTGCAAATGTTTTTGTAAATCAGTTTTAATAAAGCTATTAGGACTGTATTTGGTAATCACAATCTCTCCATCTATAGGCTTTACATTTGGATGAATTTCAGCTCCTTCTGTATATGGCTTAAAAAAGGTGGCTTCTTCTTGAAGAGATATATGTTGTATATGAATTACCGGCAAATGCAAAGATCTAAAATTTTCCAAAATCTTTTTGGTTTGTTCACTCGCTTGCAATGCTCCTTCCAAAGGAAAATTCCCATTTTTAAAATAATCTTTTTGTACGTCTATAACAATTAGTGCTTTCATTTATTTAATTTTTTAAGGTTTCTGCTAAATTTACAGCTCTTTTTAGAGCTCCTAGTTTGTTATTCACTTCTTGTAACTCTTCCTCTGGATTGGATTTAGAGACTACGCCGGCTCCTGCTTGATAGTAAAGTGTATTGTTCCTACTCATAAAGGAACGAATAGTTATGGCTTGGTTTAAATCTCCGTTTATACCTATATATCCTATGCATCCTCCATACGCTCCTCTTGTATGTTTTTCAATATCATAGATCAATTGCATTGCTCTTACTTTAGGAGCTCCTGATAAAGTTCCAGCCGGAAAAGTATCTGCAAAAACTGCTATATTATTTTTTCCTTCTTCTACTTTACCACTTACTCTAGACACTAAATGAATCACATGTGAAAAATATTGTACATTTTTATAAAAGTCTACCCGAACTTGAGAACAATTTCTACTTAAATCATTCCTTGCTAAATCGACCAGCATTACATGCTCTGCATTTTCTTTTTCATCTTTAAGCAACTTTTCGGAAAGAATCTTATCTTTTTCATCCTCACCGGTTCTTTTATACGTTCCTGCAATAGGATCTATATATGCATGTCCTTGGGTTATTTTGCAATGGGTTTCTGGAGATGATCCAAATATGCGAAAGACTCCAAAATCAAAATAAAACAAATAAGGAGAAGGATTTACTGAACGTAAAGCTCGATATACTTTAAAGTCATCCCCTGCAAAGGCTTGGGAAAAACAACGAGACAAAACAATCTGGAAAACATCTCCTCTTTTACAATGGGCAATCCCTTTTTTTACGGCATCTAAATATTCCTCACCGGTGGTAAAAGAATTTTCATCTCCAATTTGCTTAAAATTGTAAGAAGCATAATTGTTGTTTTGCAACAACGCTTCTAATTGCTCCATTTTTGAGTTTTCTCCTTCAGGAATATTTTCTACAATTATTAGCTCATTTTTTAAATGATTGATAACAAATATAAATCGATAGAATATATAATAAAACTCAGGTATATCTGCGTTATTCAGTTTTTGGTTTTTAGGTTGTACAGTTTCAAAATACCGAATACTATCGTAAGAAGTATACCCAAAAAAACCATTAACATTGGTAGGATTATCTCCCTCTATCTTAAAACTTTTCATAAAGTTATCAAAAGCTATTGGCAATGAGATCTCTAACTTTTGTTTATTTTCAACGCCATTAATTTCTGTTATAACTTCATGATCTTGCACCTTAAATTTTGCTAGGGGTTCTAAAGCTATAAATGAAGAACTATCTTCACCTCCATGAAAATCTGAACTTTCCAATAATGCTGATTCCGGGAATAAGTCTCTTATTTTTAAGTATAACCCGACTGGGGTTTGCAAATCTGCAAGTAATTTTTTTGTGATTAGTCGTATATTCATTCGTTCTAATATTTTTTATTTGAGAATAAGATCTTTTTCTAATTCTTTTCTCTATAACTTACATAGGTTTCCATATCTTTATCTCCTCTACCAGATAAACACAATACAACAATATCCTCAGGTTTGAATTTTTTTTGTTCTAAAACTCCTAAGGCATGGGCTGATTCTATAGCGGGAATAATTCCTTCCATACGAGTGAGTTCAAAGGCAGCTTTCATTGCTTCTTCATCCGTAACCGCTAATACTTCCGATCTCCCTACGGTCGCTAAATGCGCATGCATAGGACCTATGCCTGGATAATCCAAACCCGCAGATATGGAATATGGTTCTTGAATCTGACCATCATCGGTTTGCATCAAAAGGGTTTTACTGCCGTGTACAATCCCTAGCTTACCTAAATGTATGGTTGCTGCAGATTCTCCTGAATTCACTCCTTTTCCAGCGGCTTCTGCTAAAATAATGTTAACTTTCTCATCATCTAAATAATGATAGATAGTTCCAGCGGCATTACTCCCTCCTCCAATACAAGCTATTAAATAATCTGGTGCTTCTCTTCCTTCTTTTTCTAATAATTGTTTTTTTATTTCTTCACTAATTACTGACTGTAATCTTGCTACCATATCAGGATATGGATGCGGACCTACGGTGGAACCTATAATATAATAGGTATTGGAAGGGTTTGAACACCAATCTCTAATCGCTTCATTGGTAGCATCTTTCAACGTTTTGTTTCCACTTTCAACCGGAACTACTGTTGCTCCTAACATATGCATTTTTTCAACGTTTAATCTTTGTCTTTCAACGTCAGTAGCCCCCATGTATACGATACATTCCATATTCATTAATGCACATACCGTAGCTGTAGCCACCCCGTGTTGTCCTGCTCCGGTTTCGGCTATAATACGAGTTTTACCCATTTTTTTTGCCAACAAAATCTGCCCAATGGTATTATTAATCTTATGCGCGCCGGTGTGGTTTAAATCTTCCCTTTTTAAATATATTTTGCAACCATACTTTTTGGATAAACGCTTTGCTAAATACAAGGGAGAAGGACGACCTACATAATCTTTTAACAAATCATAATATTCTTTTTTAAAATCTGGGCTTTCTAAAAATTGTAAATAATTTTTTTTAAGTTCCTCTACATTATCATATAAAATTTCAGGAATATAGGCTCCTCCAAATTCCCCATAAAAACCTTTTTGATCTACGTTATACTTTTGCATTCATTTATTTTTTATACAAAAAAGCCTATCGTGAGTACGATAGGCTTCTGTTATTTATAATTATCAACATAGCAAGATTCACTCACAATTTTTGAAATTGAAAGCACCACCACCATGATATGTTTAATATAGTTTTCACTTTTAAATCTTAATGATAACAAAATTATTATTTTTTTTTTAATCTCAATAACATTTACTTAGAAAAATTTTAAATTCTGTTTTTCTCTTTTTAACAGGAAATTAAACTTACACTATTTAATTATTTACCTAACTAATAAGTAAAAAAATTTTTAAATATAATTGGCTCTTCGTATATTTAAAAATTTGTATTTTTAACCGATTAATACCTTGCAATTATGCAAACCTATGATGAAATTTTAGAATGGTTATATTCACAAGTTTCTAACTTTCAAAATGTCGGCCAGTCTGCTTATAAACCTGGATTTGATAATATTTTAAAATTATGTGAAATTTTAGATAATCCACATAAAAAAATTAAAACCATCCATATTGCTGGGACAAATGGTAAGGGCAGCACTTCTAACATGGTCGCTTCCATTTTAAAAGAGGCTGGATATTCGGTTGGTTTATTTACTTCCCCTCATTTAAAAAATTTTACTGAAAGAATTAGAGTAAATGGAGAAGAATGTGAAAATGATTATGTTTTCAATTTCCTTACAAATATTAGAACGTATTTTACTAAAGACTTCAATCCTTCATTCTTTGAATTGACTACTGCTATGGCTTTTGATTATTTTACTAAAAAAAAGGTAGATATTGCAGTTATTGAAGTTGGTTTAGGAGGTCGACTGGATTCCACCAATATAATTAGCCCCCAAGTTTGTGCTATCACTAGTATTTCTTTAGATCATACAGAACTTTTGGGGGACACTCTTGAAAAAATTGCTTGGGAAAAAGCTGGAATAATTAAAACTAAAATCCCTGTTGTCATTGGAGAGGAAAAGGAAAATATAAAAAATTATCTTATTGACATCTGTAAGGAAAGAAATGTCCCTTATATAGACGCAACTTCTATAAATAAAGAATATATTTCTGACATTACGGGAATTTATCAAAGCCAAAACAAGAGAACGGTTTTAGGTATTATTCATTTTTTAAATGAGCAAGGTTGCTCTATTAAGGAGGAACATATAAAAAATGGATTCCTTAGTGTGAAAAAAAATATGCATCTGCGTGGACGATGGGATATTTTACAAGAAAAAAATCCATTAATTATTTGCGATACAGCCCATAATGAAGACGGTTTTAAAAAAGTTACTGATCAACTCTCCAAAATGAGTTTTAACGAACTCCATATGGTTCTAGGATTTGTTAAAGGTAAAAATTTAGATAAAGTATTCCCATTATTGCCTGAAAATGCAAATTATTATTTTGTAAAACCTTCCATTGCTCGAGGTCTTCCACCCAATGAATATGAAGAAAAAATCAAAAAATTTTTCTCTAAGTATAAAATTTTAAGTTCTGCACATGATGGATTAAATTACTCTAAATCAATTGCTAATGAAAATGATTTAATATTTATTGGTGGTAGTAATTTTATTATTTCTGAAATTATTTAAAAAAATATTTGCAAGTCTAAAAAATAGGCGTATATTTGCAATCCAATTACGAAACAAAATAAATCTAAAAACAAAAGTTCTTAAATATAATTGTTTTGAAATGGGCGATTAGCTCAGCTGGTTCAGAGCACCTGCCTTACAAGCAGGGGGTCGCAGGTTCGAACCCTGCATCGCCCACAATAAAAGCCTTTTCTTTTTAGTAGAGGTTTTTTTATTGGTGAAGACCTATGGTGTAACGGTAGCACACCGGTTTTTGGTACCGTTTGTCGGGGTTCGAATCCCTGTAGGTCTACAAACGTTAAGTTATAAAAAACGTTTGCCTGTTAAGTTTAAATGTTTTACATTTGCTCGCGGTAAACAAAAATGAATAGAAAGATTTTAAAAAATGGCAAATCATAAGTCAGCATTAAAAAGAGTAAGACAAGCTCAGGTAAAAAGATTGCGTAATAGATATTACCATAAGTCTGCAAGAACAGCTATTAAAGAATTGAGAGCTGAGACTGAGAAATCTGTTGCTTCAGAAAAGTTACCTACTGTTTTTTCTAAAATAGACAAGTTAGCAAAAAGAAATATTATTCATAAGAATAAGGCTTCTAACTTAAAATCTAAATTAAATAAGTTTGTAAACGCTTTAGCGTAAGCATCTATATAAGATTATGGCCCGTTCGTCTATCGGTTAGGACTTCAGATTTTCATTCTGGCAAGAGGGGTTCGACTCCCCTACGGGCTACTTTAAACCACTAATTATAATTTAATTAGTGGTTTTTTATATTCTAATTCTATCACAATCTTAACCATTTAACTTTTCTATACAACATTTACATTAATATTTGAAAATCAAATTTTTATATAATTTTTTGCTAAATAAATATGGGTTGAGATTAATTAAAAAAATAATTTCAGTGATTTTAAAGTCTAGATATCCAAATCAATAATTTCACTTTTATATTTCTACTAAATATTACTTATTTACTCAAAATTTAGTTTAATCCAAAACATAACTTAAATTTAATTAAAATATACTATTATATATATTCTTATTTAGATTTTATATTAATAGCGCATTTATGATAATTATTAGTTTTTATTTTTAATAAAATAAATATTTTTATATCCTATAATCATATTTATAATACTAAATATAAAAAATAAAACTTTTATTATGTTAAAAAAAATATACCGCTGCTTTATTGGATTATTTATGATTACAAATTGTATCTTATGTCATAAAAACAATCCAGGTTCTTCATTATCCAATACCTTAAAATCCGAAGAAATAGAAACCCAAGGAAGCGTAGAAGAAGCTGAAATTACTTCTCCTCCAAATGTCCCTAAGCCTACCGGGAATAGAGCTGCAAAAAAAATAATTGTCAGACTGGAAACTATTGAAACTGTAAAGGAACTTGCCCATGGAGTAACCTATGATTTTTGGACTTTTGATGGTACAGTGCCAGGTTCATTTGTAAGAGCAAAGGTTGGCGACGAAATAGAACTTCATTTAAAAAATAATGAAAATAGCACCTTCCCTCACAACATTGATTTACATGCTGTCAATGGTCCCGGAGGAGGGGCTGCCGCTACTTTGGTACCCCCCGGCAAGGAAGCTACCTTTACTTTTAAAGCATTGAACCCAGGTTTATATGTTTATCATTGTGCAACCGCGCCCGTGGGTATGCATATCGCCAATGGAATGTATGGATTAATACTTATAGAACCCGAAGAGGGTTTACCTAAGGTAGATAAAGAATTCTATATCATGCAGGGAGATTTTTATACTAGCGGTAGCTTTGGAGAAAAAGGTTTTCAAAAATTTGACATTAACAAAGCCATTGCTGAACATCCAGATTATGTTGTTTTTAACGGGCATACCAATTCATTGATTGGTGAAAATGAATTAAAAGTAAATGTCGGAGAAACTGTACGAATTTTTGTCGGTAATGGTGGTCCAAATTTAACTTCGTCTTTTCATATTATTGGAGAAATTTTCGACAAAGTATATATGGAAGGTGGTAATCAAATTAATGAAAATGTTCAAACCACTCTTATCCCTCCGGGTGGTTCTGCAATTGTAGAATTTAAAGCTACCGTTCCTGGAGAATATGTAATTGTAGATCATGCAATTTTTAGAGCTTTTAATAAAGGTGCCTTAGGAAAAATTAAAGTATCTGGAAAAGAAAATCCTAAAGTATTTTCTGCTAATTGAGAATTATATCTCTAAAAATTTTAGCTCATGAATATTCAAGGTTCAAGTATTTTAATCGTTTTTTTTATAATTATTTCGTGCTTTCCAAATTCCAATCATGAAAGTTTAAAGGAAAATAAACAATTAGTACCTAATAAAACTTTTTCTTCTAAAAAAATGAAAATAATTGAAGAAGGATATTTACATTCATTTTTTAGCAAAGATTCTACGAATAAAATATATATCCAAAGCTTTCTTCTAGATGAGGCCCCTGTAACTTTAAAAGAATATTTAAGGTTTGTTAAAGAAAATCCTGCTTGGGCTAGAAGCCGAGTTATAGAACTATATGCAGATAAGGATTATTTAAAAAACTGGAAATCTGATTTTGAACTTCCTGAACATATCAGTCCTGAAGCTCCAGTCACCTATGTTTCTTGGTTTGCTGCCAAAGCTTATGCTAAAAGTTTAGATCAAAGATTGCCTACTACCGATGAGTGGGAGTATGTTTCTTCTGCCGATGAGTATACAGCTAATGCAACTGATAAAGAAGAATTCACCAACTACATATTAGCTTCCTACCAAAAAAAGTTTAGAAATAAACTTCCTGTAAAGCAAAACCATCCAAACTTTTATGGAATTTATGATCTATATGGTGTTGTCTGGGAATGGACGGAAGATTTTAACTCTGTAATGATTTCTGGAGAATCAAGAAACGATAATACTATTAATAATGAGAATTTATTTTGCGCAGGGGCTGCATTGACCACTTCTGATCTTAAAAATTATGCAGCATTTATCAGGTATGCAATGAGAGGGGGAACAAAAGCAAATTATTGTATTCAAAACATGGGCTTTAGATGTGCAAAAAATCTTTAAAACATTTTACTAATGAAAAAAATTATATATATAATTCTGTCCCTTTTAACTTTTTTTTCTTGTACAAAAGAAAATAATCTAGCGATTCTTCCTAACTCCATTTATAATTTAACTTCTAAATGGGAAAATCAAAACGGAGATACTATTGCTCTTTCGGATTTAAAGGGTAAAGTAGTTGTATTAACTATGATTTATACTTCATGTAAAACAGCTTGCCCTAGGTTAAGTGCTGAAATGAGGGAAATATACAAAAATGTAAATATTAAAAACTCTCAAGATATACGGTATGTCCTTGTATCCATAGATCCAGAAAATGACAATCCTCAAATTATGATGGATTATTTATCAAACAACAAATTCAACGATATTGAATGGTTATTTCTACGTAGTAACGAAGAGAGCACCAAAGAATTGGCGAACACTCTTTCCGTTAAATACAAGCAAATAGATCCATTAGAATTCTCACATTCAAATATAATCAGTGTTTTATCAAAACAAGGTGAATTAGTCCATCAAAAAATTGGAATGAATACAGATATTGATCCAATAATTATGAAAATAAAAAATGAATTAAAAAAATAGTAGATTATGAAAAAAGTGTTAATAGTTATTTTTAATGTACTCCTTATGGTTAGTTGTTCTAATGATGAAGAATCTAAAATCCAAACTTCTTCCTCTTCACAGGTAAACCATGAAGTAAAAGCTGTAGAAAATACTCCCCCAGAGCATAAAGGTAAATTAGCCATTGAAAATTCTGATTGTTTATCCTGCCATAAAGAAAATGCAAAACTTATAGGTCCATCATTTAAAGAAATTGCAGATAGATATTCCAATAAAGATATAGATGTTCTTACAGACAGAATTATCAATGGTGGTAAAGGAAATTGGGGAGATATACCTATGCAAGAACATCCTAATTTAAGCAAAGAAGAGGCAAAAATCATGATTGAATATATTTTATCTTTAAAAAAGATATAAGATAAGCCTTGTAAGAATTATTAAATAATCATATACCATACATTTACAAATCTTTCTATATTTGTATTAATCTATTATTCTCCGTAATAGAGAATCAATTAATAACTTTAATATGAAATATAAAAGAATCCTTCTAAAATTAAGTGGAGAAGCTTTAATGGGAGATCAACAATATGGAATTGATCCCAGTATTCTTCAAAATTATTCACAACAAATCAAAGAATTGGTGGATATGAGAGTTGAAGTTGCCATTGTTATTGGAGGAGGA
The DNA here is from genome assembly GCF_007845595.1 of Apibacter muscae. Taxonomy (NCBI): domain Bacteria; kingdom Pseudomonadati; phylum Bacteroidota; class Flavobacteriia; order Flavobacteriales; family Weeksellaceae; genus Apibacter; species Apibacter muscae. The sequence continues at coordinate 108,162 of NZ_SELI01000014.1, read as the reverse complement.
AATATTTTTAGAGGAGTTTCTGGGGCCGCCACTGGAATAGACCGTGTACAAGGTGACTATATGGGAATGCTAGCAACTGTGATTAATGGCATGGCTTTACAAAGTGCTTTAGAATCCGCTGGTGTCAAAACTAGGTTGCAAACGGCTATTCGAATGGAACAGGTAGCAGAACCTTTTATTAAAAGAAAGGCAGATAGACATCTTGAAAAAGGTAGAGTTGTTATTTTTGGTGCAGGCACTGGAAATCCTTATTTTACAACAGATACAGCAGCAACACTAAAAGCTATTGAAATTAATGCTGAGGTTATATTAAAGGGCACTCGTGTAGATGGTATTTATAATTCTGATCCGGAAAAAGATAAAAATGCTGTTAAGTTTAATAGCATTTCCTTTGAAGAAGTTTACAAAAAAGGTCTTAAAATTATGGATATGACCGCCTTTACTTTAAGCCAAGAAAATAAACTTCCTATCATTGTTTTTGATATGAATAAAAAAGGAAACTTAAAAAAAATTATAGAAGGAGAAGATGTCGGCACATTAGTAACCATATAAGATGATAATTAAATAAATTTCAAGTTATACTATTGTATATAATAATTCTATATGTACTTATAAATTTTTTTCATTAACATTAAATTATAATAGTATTAAAAGATTATTAAAACAATAAAGCGATAATAAAAATTATTATCGCTTTATTTATTTTCATCGTAATAATAGCAACCATTATTAGCTAAATATATTTAATATATTTGTTGAAAATTTATCATAGATATGAATATTAGATTATTAAATAATATATGTTTAGCTATTATTATTACTATAGTTTTAATTACTTATTACATTAATTATCTAGATTATTATTTAGATGATTCATTAATTTACAGCAGATATATAAAAAATTTTTTAGAAGGGAATAGGTCTAGTATTTAACTTAGGAGAAAGATTCAATGGTTTAACTTCCCCATTATTTACATATATATCAATAATATGCAGTTATATAACAGGAAGTAAATATATAACTCTAACCATAAACTTTATTTCATGTTTATTTTTAATTTCAACTATTTTAATTTATTATAAAATTTTACAAAAAATTATTTATCCTAATTTTTTTATAATCCTAGCAATGTTATTAATAGTTTCAACAAAATTAATTTACGATTGTTTTGGTATGGAAACTTATCTGTTCACCTTTTTAATAGGATTATCAATATACCTATTTTTTAAATCTTTATACTTTTATTTATTTATAACTTTAACATTATTATTTCTTACAAGATCAGAGGGAGTTTTTTTAATCATAGCATTAACTATCGAACATCTTATCTTAAAAAGAAAACTTCCAAATTACAAATATTTTGTTATACCTATAATTATACTATTAATACATTACGGATTTAATTATTTATATTATGGAGGATTTTTACCAGATTCTGCTAATGCAAAAATATTACATGGAAAATCGTCTATCTGGAAAGGATCAACTGGTATAAGTTTTATAAAATTATCATTTTATATTTATTGGAATAATAGAATTTTAAGATATGCTTTTTTTTTCTTTATTGCTTTAGGTATATACAATTTACGGAAAAGTTCATACAATAGAATCATTTTAATAACTATAATTCTTACTTATTTGTTTTACTTTATAATGAAAATTCCTTTATATCCTTGGTATATTATACCATTATATTTTCTTTTTGTTTTATATTTTTCTTCAGCTCTATCGTATATTTATAAATATTTAGAAAATAGGTTATTTATTGTAAAATGTATAATAATCACATTTTTATTTGTACCATTTTTAATAACCAACTTGAAATCGCTCTTTTTAAATACATCTAATAGTGAAGAAAATTCATTTAATAACTATGAAAATGTTGGTAAATGGATAAATAAAAATACAAATATAAATTCATCTATTGGCTGTATTGAAGTAGGCACAATAGGTTATTTTTCAAATCGGAAAATCATTGATTTTTGCGGTTTGGTCACCCCATTAACCGCAAAGTATTTAGCAAATAACGACACTTATTCTTGGATATTAACTTATAAACCTGATTATGTTTTTACTCACTCTCCAATATGGGAAAATATGGAAAATGTAGTAAACACTGATTTTTTTAAAAAAAATTATATTATTGATGAACGTTTTCCTTACGATAAATTTTTACTTTATAAACGTAAATATAGTTATTGGATCAATTAAGAAAGGCTTATTATTCTTTTATAAAATTAAAACTTTATCTTTGCAATCACATTAAGTGTATCTTGAAAATTATGGAAGAACTATCATTAATCGTTGATACGACTAAAGAAAGTATGGAATCTGCAATAAATCATTTGCAAATTTCTTTCAATAAAATTAGAGCGGGTAGAGCGAACCCTGCGATGTTACAATCTATTATGGTGGAATACTATGGAGCCCCAACTCCTCTATCTCAAGTCGCCAATATTTCAGTACCTGACGGTATGACCTTAAGTATACAACCCTGGGAGAAATCTGTTTTAGGAGCTATAGAAAAAGCAATTTTTCAATCTAATTTAGGCTTTACACCTAATAACAATGGAGAAACAATTATCATAAATATTCCCCCACTAACAGAAGAGAGAAGAAGAGATTTGGTTAAGCAGGCAAAAGCAGAAACTGAAAATTCAAAAATTGGAATTAGAAAAGCTCGTCAAGAGGCAAATGCGGATATAAAAAAAATTGAAAATTTATCTGAAGATCTAAAAAAGGATGGTGAAGACCAAGTACAAACTTTAACTGATAATTATATTAAAATAGCAGAGGACTATCTAAGTCAAAAGGAGAAAGAAATTATGACTGTTTAAAATAATTAAAAAAAATTAGAGGTCGGTTTCTTTCAAGTAAACCGACCTTTTTTATTAATAAGATATATGTCAAAAAATATTACTATTATAGGATTAGGTTTAATTGGGGGATCAATTGCTCTTGATTTAAAAAAAGTTGGTTTTGCCAAACAAATTACAGGAGTTGATCAATCAAAAGAACATGAAAATGAAGCTCTAGAGCTAGGGATCACAGATAAAATTGAATCACTTAAAAATGCTGTAATGCTTGCGGATATTGTTATTTTAGCGACTCCCGTAAATGTAAGCATTGCCTTACTACCTAAAATTTTAGACTTAATAAATCCTAATACAGTAGTTATGGATGTAGGTTCTACAAAAACTTCTATCATTGAAGCTGTTAAAGATCATCCCAAAAGAAAATCTTTTGTTCCTACTCATCCAATGGCTGGTACTGAATACAGTGGACCTTCAGCCGCTTTTCATGGCTTATTTAAAGATCGGGTTGGAATTATATGCAACTCTGAAGAATCTTCTCCTACTGCTGTTCAATTAATTTCAGAGTTATATTTTCATTTGGGATCTCGGTTGATATTGATGAATGCAGAATCTCACGATGAGCATGTAGGATACGTTTCTCATCTTTCTCATGCAATTTCTTACGCTCTTGCCGTTACAGTTTTAGAAAAAGAACAAAACGATGCTGCTATATTTAATTTAGCAGCCGGAGGATTTAGCTCTACTGTACGTCTTGCAAAAAGTTCTGTGGATATGTGGTTGCCTATTTTTGAGGAAAATTCTAAATATGTACTTCCAATTCTCGATTTATATTTAGAGAATTTGAATAAGTTTAAATCATACTTAGAGAATAAAGACTCTCAAAAATTATTTGATTTTATTAAAACTGCTAATGCAATTAAAGATAAACTTCAAAAATAAAAAAGTAGAAATAGTTTCTACTTTTTTATTTTTAAATAATACGTCTGATTTTTTTAACTTTCCCTTTCCAATATTTTTCTTCTAAAGAACTTATCATCACTCCCTTAGAGGTAGAGGCATGAATGAAAAATATTTCTCCTGATTTGGAAACGTTTTGCACTATTCCTACATGATTTATTGCTCCTCCTCCTGTAGCAAAGAATATAAGATCTCCTTCTTTAACATTAGATATTCTTATCTCTTTACCCTCCTTAGACATATCAATAGACCTTCTGGGTAACTTAACATCTATTTTTTGGTAAGCATTACATACCAACCCCGAACAATCAATACCGCTAGAAGTATTCCCACCAAATTTATAAGGAGTTCCTTTATACTTCTCTGCTTCTTTAATTACAGTTTTAACCTCTTTATTAGATGCTGATGAGTTTTTAGAGCTTAAAATTGATCCTTTTGTTTCTTTCTTTTTATTATTTACTACTTTGGGTAAAGCTGAACTATTCTTATTGCTCTGATTTGAAGTATATATATGGCTAGAACTTGGTTTTCTATTCTTGGTGGATCTTGTTGTTTCGTAGGAAACACAAGAAGTTATAAATGTTAAACCAAAAATAATTGTTAATATATTAAAAAATGAAGTATATCTCATTGGATCAGTTGTTCTTGAATGTTAGGCTAATTTAAAAATATTTTGATAATAACTCCTTTGCACTAGTTTACATTTTATAATAAACCATCTGAGTGAGTAGTTCTTTCGTATTCTGAATCTATCTTTAAATGATCTTTTTTTATTGCCGATGTTGCTAAAAAATCTACTCTTTCATTTTCTGGATGCCCATTATGCCCTTTAACCCAAATAAAATTTACTTTGTGCTTCCTATAAACTTTTAAAAATCTAAGCCATAAATCTGAATTTTTAACTTTTGAAAAACTCTTTTTTTCCCATCCAAAAATCCATTTCAAGTTGATTGCATCTACCACATACTTTGAGTCTGAATAAATTATTACTTGTTGATTGGGCTTAGTAATATTTTCTAAAGCTACAATTACAGCTAATAATTCCATGCGATTGTTGGTAGTGAGACGAAATCCTTCTGAAAATGTTTTTTCATATGAAGTACCCTTTAAACGCATTAGAATTCCATATCCTCCTTTTCCTGGATTTCCGGAGGAAGCCCCATCTGTAAAAAGTTCAATCATTGTTTTATTAAAGAATACTTATTAATTCGTTTAATTTTTGAATTACTTGGAAACCCTTATTTAGGTTTTCATTTTTATGATTATAATCAAAGTAGATTGCTTGCATTCCAATCTTGGAACTTCCAATAATATCAGATTCCCAATCATCTCCAATAAAAACGGATTCTTCCGCTTTTGCATTGGCTTTGGATAATCCTAAATGAAATACTTCGGGGGCTGGCTTTCTTTTATTTATTTCTTCCCCACTAGTGATTGTACTTATAAAGTTTTTTATTGCTGTATCATTAACTTTTCTATAGGTTTGTTCCTTAAAACCGTTGGATACTATATGCAAAGAATAATTTTTTTCTTTTAAGTATTTAAGCGTTTCTTCAGCACCATCAATCAAATAATTATTTTCGGTCATTTTTTTTAAAAAATTCTCATTAAAATAATCTTGGATTTCTCTATCTTCAATTCCATACTCTTTAAAAGTTAGCGTAAATCTTCTATCTAAAATATTTTGTTTTGTTATCTTATTTTCTCTATACAATGCCCAAAGATTTTCATTTCTATGGTAATAATTACAGTAAAAATCTGAAAAATTTAATGAATACTTTTCTTCAATATTTTTTTCTTGATACATTTTCTGAAGGGTTAACTTAGAATTTCTATCTGTATCCCATAATGTATTGTCTAAATCAAAAAAAAGATGTTTAATTTCTTTTAACATTTTTTTACTTTTAAAGGCTTAAACCCATCCCAAATAAAACTGAAAATAGAAGTGCTATAAATGCCACTGGCTTCATATATAAATCCAATTTTTGGGGTTCTTTAGTGTATAATATTTTTCTTCTAATTATAGTGGTTGGTATAAATAGAATGAAAAATATAAAGGGCTTTAATGATTCTAAATTTTCTAATTGAATTGAAATTGTTTCCTTTTTTATTAACAAGAATACTAAACAAAGAATAAAGGGCATATTCATTAAAAATAATTGATAATATTTAGCATTTTGAAATCCTATTCTTAAAGCAAATGTATACTTTCCACTCATTCGGTCGGATTCAATATCCCTCATATTATTAAGATTTAAAACTGCTACACTAAATAATCCAACGGCGGATGCGGGTAATAGAGTGCTCCAATCTAAGGTACGAGTATAAAGATATTCACTTCCCAAAACAGCAACCCAACCAAAGAATATAAATACGAACAAGTCCCCTAAGCCCATATAACCGTAGGGTTTTTTACCCATGGTGTAAAATAAGGCTGCCAAAATACTGGCTATTCCTAAACCAATAAATATAAAAAAATCATTCCAATTTCCGGGTATAAAAGAATACCATAACAAAGCAATTGCTGAAATTAGGGAAAGAATTGTGGTTATTATAATTCCTGTAAACATCGTTTTATGAGAAATTGCTCCACTTTGTATGGCTCGTTGCGGGCCTATTCTATGCTCGTTATCCGTTCCTTTTATCCCATCTCCATAATCATTGGCAAAGTTAGAGAGAACTTGAAATAAAATAGTGGTAGAGCAAGATAAGACAAAGATTATTCCATTTAAATCTCCTTTCCATTTTGCTAATAATCCCCCCAAAATAATTCCACTTAAAGAAAGTGGTAAGGTTCTTGGTCTAGCTGCTTCAATCCATGCTTTCATGTATTTATTTATTTTTGTAATATGAAGTTTATATAAATTATTACTTCATAATAGTTCATATTAAAATTTGAAGGTTTCTAAAAGTTCTATCTCTGACGTAAAAAATAGAACTTTAGCTCCAAATTTTTTAAAAATTAATTGATGTATTCTATCTGAATGTTGGGTTTGAAATAAACTTAAATTTTCTTTTACATTGGTAAAACATTGTATGGAATAGGTATTTCCAGACTCGTCTTGGTGAGAAAGAACTTTGCAAAAAATTGCTTTGGTAAATAAATTAGTTTGATACAATTCTGATATCAAATTTTCTTTAACCCAATGGATCCAATCTTTTTCAATCGAAAATTCAACATGAAAACTCTCTGCGTAAATATACATTGTCTTTAAATATTATTTTAATCTTCTTGAAAAACCAAACATCCCCCTTTCTTTAATCATTTCAGCTACTTCTTTTGGTACTTGGTTTTCCCAATCTGGCTCTCCCATTATAATTTGTGCTAATATCTGTTTTCCGTATATTTTTAAATAGGATTCATCGTATTCTAACATATCTACAATCCAATGATTCTTCTTAAAATACTTGTATAAATCTTTAAGTTCTTCACTTACCCTTAAAGTATCTGATGTTAAAATCTCATTGGTTTCCTGATCTATATATGGATATAAATAGATTTTTAGTTGTTTTTTAAACAATTTACCAAAAGCCTCCATTATACCTCCGCTTAAATTTGTATAATATTCTTCTTGAAAAACATCCAATAAATTATTTACTCCCATAGAAATCCTTATCTTTTCTGAAGTAAATCTACTAAAGTAATCAACCAAACGATAGTATTCAGAAAAATTAGAAATTAATACCGTATGTCCTAATTTACCAAGTATATCAGCCCTATCTAAAAAATCCCTTTCATTAATTTCTCCTTTTGCTCTAAGATTGGAAAGTGTGATTTCAAATAATATTTTAGTATTTTGTTCAGTAACCTGATCTTCTTCCATAAACATTTTTAAACCTCTTTTATATATATCTATATTTACATTGGTTACAGGTCTAAAACTACCTCTGAGTGCTAAAATATTTTTTTTATACAATTCATCTGCTGCTAATACATTTTTACCATTGGGTTCAAAAACTACTGCATCAGTCATTCCATTTTTCACCAATTGTAGACTCATTAATCGATTATCTAAATACGCATAACGGGGTCCACTAAAATTGATCATGTCAATCTCTATCTGGTCTGTGTTTAGCTCATCGTATAAAGATTCAATAATGATTTTTGGATTTTCTGCATAATAAAAGGCTCCGTAAATTAAATTTACTCCTAATATGCCTAAAGTTTCTTGTTGCAATTTTGCATCATTTTCATGAAACCGAACATGTAAGATAATTTCATTGTAAGGTTCTAATTCATTTAATTGAAATCTTATACCTACCCAACCATGACCTTTAGATGTTTTATCAAAATTTATAGTAGTAACTGTATTTGCATAGGAAAAAAATTTTCTTCCTGGACAACTTTCTCTACTAATTCTATCCTCGATAACCTTAATTTCATAATCTAGAATTTTTAGTAATCTTGATTGTGAAACATATCTATTATTGGGTTCTTTCCCATACAAAGCATCACTAAAATCTTTATCATAGGCGGATATAGCCTTAGCTATAGTATTAGAGGCTGCTCCTACCCTAAAAAAATATCGCACCGTTTCTTGCCCTGCGCCTATTTCTGAAAAGGTTCCGTAAATATCTTTGTCTAAATTGATTTGAAGAGCCTTTTGTTTAGGGGCTAACACGGGTCTTGTATTAAACATTTATTTTAAACTTTAGTTTGTAAATTTACAAAAATTATGAAGCCAAATTATAACAGTATTACCTTCTTAGGCACGGGCACATCTCAAGGAATTCCAATTATTGGCTGTACAGATCCTGTATGCTTATCTAATAATCCTAAAGACAAGAGATTACGTTGTTCTGCACTAATCAATTATAATGGCTTAGATATATTATTGGATTGTGGTACCGATTTTAGAACACAAATGCTAAGGGAAAATAAAGCGAATGTAGACGCTGTACTATTAACTCATGAGCATACGGATCATGTGGGTGGTTTGGATGATTTAAGACCTATTAATTTTATTAAAAAACAAGATATTCCTATTTATGGATTAAATAGAACTCTTGATGATATTAAAATACGTTATTCTTATGCTTTTTCTAAGAATAAATATCCTGGCGCTCCTGGATTCCAACTCTTTCCTGTTAAAGATGTATTTAATATTAAAAATATAAAGATAACCCCTATACATGTTTTACATGGGAAACTCCCCATACTTGGATATAAAATCGGAAATCTTTCATACATTACTGATGCTTCTTTTATAGATGAAAAGGAGATGGATAAAATTTTTAATTCTGAAATTTTAGTTTTAAATTCTTTAAGGCTTGAGGAACATCATTCTCATTTTAATTTAGACCAAGCTTTACAAGTAATTGATAAAGTAAAACCTAAAAAATCATATTTAACTCATATTAGCTATCAATTAGGTTTTCATGAAGAAATTGAAAAAAATCTACCTCCCAATGTATTTCTTGCCTATGATGGTTTAGAATTAAATTTTTAATTTATTTTAAATAATTTAATTTCTTAAGAAGCCCGGTATAATTTTCAATTCGTAAATTTGAAAAAACTTAATCAAATTAAATGAACCGATCAGTTTATGTAACTACTACAAGCACTAATAGTGGTAAGTCTTTAGTTAGTTTAGGAATTATGCAAATGGTTATAAGAAGAACGCCTAATGTTGCTTATTTCCGTCCTATTATTGATAATTTAGACGAAGGTGCTAAGGACAACCATATAGCTACAATGATTTCATATTTTAATTTAGATCAAAATTATGATGAAGCTTATGCATTTACCAAAAATGAAATCATTGATTATCAAAACAACGGTAAATTGGACGATGCTTACGATTTAATTATTCAAAAATATAAGAATTTAGAAAGTAAATTTGATTTTGTACTAATTGATGGTACTGACTTATCGTCTGAAAGTAATAGCCTTGATTATGATTTAAACGTTGTAATTGCAAAATCTCTTAATATCCCTGTTGTACTCGTAATTAAAGATTCATTTAAAAGCACTCACGATCTTTGTAAAAACATACGTTTAGAAGTAAATAATCTTTTAAGCAAAGACAACAAAATTATTTCTGTAATAGTAAATAAGACTTCTAAATCTATAGAAGATATTACTTCTGAATATAAGAAAACAGTTCTCAATAATAACTCTATTGTATTTTCTGCAGTTCCTAAAGATCAGTACTTAGGTTTTCCTACTTTAAAAGAAGTAGCAGATTCCTTAGGAGCTAAAGTTTTATATGGGAATGAAAATTTGGATAGACCTATTAAAAAATTTATTGTTGGTGGTATGCTACTTTCCAACTTCATGAATCATGTAGAAGAAGATTGTGTGGCTGTAATTCCAGGAGATAGAGCAGATTTAGTTGCAGGGGTTTTACTTTCAAATCTTTCTAATTTTAAAAGAGTATCGGGACTTATTTTAACGGCCGGTATTTCTTTAGATCCTATTATTGAGAAGTTAATCGGCAATTCAAATTTAAATATACCTACAATGGTAGTTGAAGCAGGAACTTTTGAAACAGCATCTGCAACTGCAAATATTCGCTCCCGAATATATCCTGAAGCCACTGCAAAAATTAAAAGAAATTTAGATTTATTTGAAGAATATGTAAATATTTCTGAGTTAGATAAGCAAATTTCTTCATTCAAAATTGAAGGTATTACACCAAGGATGTTTCTATACAACCTATTAAAATCTGCAAAACAAGCACAAAAGCATATTGTGTTACCTGAGGGTGGGGACGACCGAATTTTACAAGCCGCCTCTATGTTAGCAGAGGATGAAATTGTTAAAGTAACTATACTAGGGAAAAATGAGGATATTAAACAAAGAGCTAATCAACTAGGACTTTCATGGAACGATAATTATATTTCAGTTTTAGACAATACTGTTTCAGATAAAATAGAAGATTACGCACAAACTCTTTTTGAATTGAGGAAAAGTAAAGGAATGGAGTTTGCTCAGGCTAAAGATTTGATTCTGGATCCTTCTTATTTTGGAACCATGATGGTTTATAAAGGAGATGCCGATGGAATGGTTTCAGGAGCTCAGAATACAACAGCACATACTATTCGCCCTGCTTTACAATTTGTAAAAACAAAACCTGGAATTAAGACAGTCTCTTCTGTATTTTTTATGCTATTAAAAGATCATGTATTGGTTTATGGGGATTGTGCGGTAGTCCCTAGTCCTACTTCTGAACAACTGGCAGATATAGCTATTTCCTCAGCTCAAACCGCTAGAGCATTCGGCATTGAACCCAAAGTAGCCATGCTATCTTATTCCTCTGGTAACTCTGGTTCCGGTGAAGAAGTAGACAAAGTTCGTCTTGCTACGGAACTGGTAAAAAAAGCGGAACCTAATTTATTAATTGAAGGTCCAATACAATACGACGCTGCTGTTGTTCCTAGTGTAGGAAATACAAAAATGCCTGGATCTTTGGTAGCTGGACAAGCCAATGTATTAATATTTCCTGATTTAAATACGGGAAATAATACCTACAAAGCAGTTCAGAGAGAATCTGGTGGACTTGCTTTGGGTCCTGTATTACAAGGTCTAAAAAAACCAATTAATGATTTGAGTAGAGGTGCAAAAATTGAAGATATTTACAATACCGTAGTTATTACTGCTATACAGGCAGCAAATAATTTTTAAGTGAATAGTATTAAAATATAAAAAGGGTAGTATAAAATAACCACCCTTTTTTATTTATGTTATTATATTTCAAACACTAATTATATAAATTATATAAAAGAAAAGCATTCATAAATGAATGCTTTTTCTTTTTATTGTAATGAAATAATTATTAGAAAACTAGATTCTAATAAATTCTGTGATTTTAACTTCAGGATCTATAGACTTAACATAGTCTTCAACTGAAATTTTTTCACCCATTATATAATCTTGCTTAACCAAGGTATTGTCTTTAAAGAACTTGTTTAGTTTACCTTTAGCTATATTTTCAAGCATATTTTCAGGTTTACCTTCTTGTCTTAGTTGGTCTTTAGCTATTTCAAGTTCCTTTTCAATCACAGAAGAATCTACTTTTGATTCGTCCAATGCAATTGGATTCATAGCAGCTACCTGCATGGATACATTTTTAGCTACTTCAGCTGCATTATCTATAACTTTTGAAAGTCCAACAGCTGCAGCTATTTTATTACCTGCATGTATATATGCTCCAACAAATGGGGCTTCTATTGTTTTAAATTCTGAGATTTCAATTTTTTCTCCAATAACTCCTGTTTGCTCAATTAACTTTTCGCTAACTGGAATCCCGTGGAAATCAGAAGCCAATAAATCTTCTTTGTTTGAAAAGTTTAATGCTAAGTTTGCGAATTCAGTAGCCAATTTAACAAAGTCTTCATTTTTAGCTACAAAATCTGTTTCACAACTTAATTTTATAATCGCTGCTTTTGTATTATCAAAATTTACAGCGGCAATGGCTGCACCTTCAAGATTTTCTCTATCTGCTCTATTGGCTGCAACTTTTTGACCTTTTTTTCTAAGTAATTCTACCGCTTTATCAAAATCTCCTTCAGCCTCAACTAAAGCTTTTTTTGAATCCATCATTCCTGCCCCTGTGGCATTTCTTAATTTGGCAACATCTGCAGCTTTTGGTGAATATGACATTATTTAATTTTTTTTTTAAATTATACTTAATTAGTCTTCTTTAGTATTTTCTTCATCGTTTTCTAAAACCACTTCTTCCTCAACTATAAAATCATCATCAGAATCCTCAGAATTTTCTTCTTTTGCTTTTACTTTCTCAGCTTTTCTTACACTTAAACCATCTTTAATGGAATTTGTTACAGTTTCTAAGATTAAGTCTACTGATTTAGAAGCATCGTCATTTCCTGGAATTGGAAAATCAACCAATTGTGGATTTGAATTTGTATCTACGATTGCAAAAACAGGAATTCCTAATTTTTTTGCTTCTGTAACTGCAATATGCTCTCTTAAAATATCAACTACAAATAATGCAGAAGGTAAGCGAGTCATATCGGCAATAGATCCAAGGTTTTTTTCTAATTTAGCTCTTAAACGATCTATTTGTAACTTTTCTTTTTTAGATAGGGTTTCAAAAGTACCATCTTTTTTCATACGGTCAATGGAATTCATTTTTTTAACCGCTTTTCTTATAGTAACAAAATTGGTTAGCATTCCTCCTGGCCATCTTTCAGTAATATATGGCATATTAACTGCTTCTGCATGTTTAGCCACTATATCCTTAGCTTGCTTTTTAGTTGCAACAAATAAAATTTTTCTACCAGAAGTTGCAATTTTTTCTAAAGCTCTTGATGCTTCGTCTAATTTTACAGATGTCTTATGAAGATCTATTATATGGATCCCATTTTTTTCCATAAAAATGTAAGGAGCCATCTGTGGATTCCATTTTCTTGTTAAGTGCCCGAAGTGAACACCTGCGTCTAATAGTTGTTTTACGTCTACTTTTGCCATGTTTTCTTTTAGTTTACGTTCCGCAGTTTGTGCAAACAACCCATTCAAAATTTAATAGGTTTAGATGCTAAACTAATCGGCAAGTTTGTTATTATTAAATTATTGATTATTTTAAGTATATAAAAATAACCACTACATAAATAGTGGTTAAGTTTTTTTTCAGAATAAAGATTAACGTTTAGAGAATTGAAATCTTTTACGTGCTTTTTTCTGTCCAAATTTCTTTCTTTCAACCATTCTTGGATCTCTAGTTAATAATCCTTCTGGTTTTAAATGAGTTCTATTCTCAGCATCAATGGAAACTAACGCTCTTGAAATAGCTAACCTTACTGCTTCTACTTGACCTGTAACTCCTCCTCCATAAACGTTAACTTTAACATTGTATTGATTTAAAGTTTCTGTTAATTGAAAAGGCTGTAAAACTTTATATTGTAAAACTTCCGTTGGGAAGTATGTTTTATAATCTTTTCCATTTATAAGAATTTCTCCATTACCTTCAGTAAGATAAATTCTTGCAACAGATGTTTTTCTTCTTCCTATTTTGTGTGTAACTGCCATTATAATTTTATATGAAAGCGTTTATATCTAGTGTTTTAGGTTTTTGAGCTTCTTGTTTATGTTCTACTCCTTCATAAAGATACAAGTTTTTAAGAACTGCTCTTCCTAATTTATTTTTAGGCAACATCCCTTTAACTGCATATTCCAATATTCTTTTAGGATCTTTTTCTTTTACATCATCAACAGATGAAAATTTCTGACCTCCAGGGTAGCCGGTATGTCTCACATATTCTTTCTGCTCTGCTTTAGCTCCAGATAAAATAACCTTTTCTGCATTTACAACAATAACATTATCACCACAATCTGCATGTGGAGTAAAATTTGTTTTATGCTTACCACGTAATATTTTAGCTAACTTAGAAGCTAATCTTCCTAATTTTTGTCCTTCTGCATCTACGAGCAACCACTCCTTGTTTGAAGTTTCTTTATTTGCTGATATGGTTTTGTAACTTAGTGTATTCACCTTAATTGTTTTACCTTGTTTAAAAAAATATGTCCTAAATAGGGTTGCAAATTTATAATATTTTTTTTATATAACAAAAATATTATGCTTTTTTAGATTTATTAATTTTTTTTCTATCTATGTTCACATTTAAATCAATTTGAAAATGATTTATTTAGTGTTTATAATTTCTGGTTTTAAATATATGAATTTATAAATACTTTTACCTAAATTTATTTTTATGATCGAAAGCACTAAAGCTTTAATTTTATCTCATCTTAAGTATAGTGATAATTCTTTAATTATTAAATGTTTTACTGATTCGTTTGGTTTTAAAACGTTTATTTTAAAAGGAGCTTTTTCTAAGGGTAAGAAAAAAAACAATAAAGTTTTCTTGTTAAATGAAGTTGAAATAAGTTTTTATAAAAAACTTAACAATAATTCTTCTACTTTAGAACTTATTAAAGACATGCATCAGGGATATGTTTTTCAAAGTTTACATACCAATGTTGTTAAATCATCCATGATTACATTTATAGGTGAAATTTTAAATCAAGTTTTAAAGAATGAAGATGCCTATAATTTGAGTTTGTATTTTTTTTTAAAAAATAAATTAATTGAACTAGATAATAGAAAAGCAAGCTTTGCTGATTTTCATCTTTACTTTTTACTTGAATTAACTAAATATTTAGGAATTACTCCACTCGCGGTTAATTCTAACTTCCCTTATTTTAATTTAAGAGAGGGAATTTTTTCTTTAAAAAGCCATAATTTATCCAAATCTGAAAATGGCAATCTTTGGAATCAATTGTTAACCTACGATTTTAATAATGAAATTAATTGTTTTAATTCTTCACAAAGGAAAATGATGATTGAAGAAATTATTTCCTACTATGAATTTCATATTGACAATTTTAAAAAGCCCATTTCCTTGGAAATTTTAAAAGAAATTTTTAACTAAGAAATAACACCGCTACCTACCAATTCATCATTGATATACCATGCCGCAAATTGTCCTCTACTTATTGCCGATTGTGCTTGATTAAATTCTATAAATATTCCTTCTTCGTATTGATATATTTTCGCCATTTGTAAGGCTTGTCTATATCTAATCCTTACTTGAGCTTCTAAGGAATCTCCTATTTTTAACTTTAAATCTTCTCTTACCCAGTGTGATTCATTTTCTTTAATAAATAAAGCTCTTTTAAATAAGCCGGGATGATTCTTTCCCTCACCTACGAAAATTATATTATTATTTACATTTGTATCTATAACAAAACACGGTTCAACATGTCCTCCTATTCCCAATCCTTTTCTTTGACCAATGGTATAAAAGTGCGCTCCATTGTGTTCTCCTATTATTTTTCCGTCTTGTTCATTATAGGTAATTGACTTTGACAGATGTATTAATTCTTCTTTTTTTGAATTAAAAGGGATTGAATTTTCTAATTTTTTAAAACCTTTAAATTCTGAAGATATTTCAATAATTTTTCCTTTTTTGGGTTTTAATTGTTGTTGTAAAAAGTCGGGTAAACTTACTTTTCCAATGAAACACAAGCCTTGGGAATCTTTTTTTTCTGCTGTAATTAAATTTAGATTTCTGGCTATTTCTCTAACTTCTGGCTTTGTTAAGCCTCCTAGAGGTAATACAGATTTGGAAAGTTGATACTGATTTAATTGACATAAAAAATAAGATTGATCTTTATTTTTATCTTTCCCTTCTAAAAGTCTATAAATTGTTTCCTTGCCTTTTTGAAAAGAATCTATTCTTGCATAATGACCGGTAGCTACTTTATCTGCTCCTAGGGACAAAGCCGCTTTTAAAAAAATATCAAACTTAATTTCTCTATTGCATAAAACATCCGGATTGGGCGTTCTACCATTTTCATACTCGTAGAACATATAGTCAACGATTTTTTCTTTATATATAGCAGATAAGTCAATGACTTGATAGGGAATATCTAATTTTTGAGAAACCAATAATGCATCATTGCTATCTTCAATCCAGGGACATTCATCTTCTAATGTATATTCTGCATCATTCCAATTCCTCATAAAAAGCCCAATAACTTCATGCCCTTGTTGTTTGAGTAAATAAGCCGCTACACTTGAATCCACTCCTCCGGAGAGTCCAACTACTACTTTCATACTGTTAATAAAATAAAAAAAGCATATTCTAAAGAATAGAATATGCTTTTTTATGGGTTAATTTTTCTATTCTATTATTTTTTTTCAGGAGCATTTTCTGGATATCTCGCCATAGTTAACTCTCTGGATATAGCTGATTTTTCAAATTTAATTTTCCCAGCCATGGTTTCAATTACTACACCATCATCTGTTACTTCTAAAATTCTTCCGTGTATACCAGAAGTAGTAACTACTCTTGTTCCTTTTCCTATTTCTTGTTGAAAAGTTTTTTCTTGTTTTTGCCTTTTGGTTTGAGGTCTAATGAAGAAAAAATAAAAAACTATAAACAGAAGTACTATTGGAGCAAATCCTCCTATTTGTTCCATTAAACCTCCCTTCGAATCTAAAATTATCGTTAACATATTATTCATTTGCTTAGTGTATATATATTTATCTTTTTATTTAACATTGGCCTGGAATTGTAGATCCTTTTTTTCAAAATTCCCTGAAACAATTACATTTTTTTTCACTGGACCTTCAAAATTACTTGAATTAAAAGTTACTGTAATTGAGCCTTTTTGTCCCGGTGCAACAGGAGTATTCGTATACTCTGGAGTTGTACAGCCACATGCAGGTTTTACTTCTGTAATAATTAATGGCTTACTACCTACATTTGTAAAAGAAAAAACATGAGTGGCATTCTCGCCTTTTTTTATATCTTTAAAATCATACATTTCTTCCTCAAATTTTATTTCAGTCTCGGAAGTATCTACCACAGGATTTTGATGTTGATCTATTGCATTCAAATTTTTATCACTGCTATTTTCTGTATCTTTTTTTGAACAATTTATAAAAGATAAAGAAATTATAGTACTATATAGTATTATTTTTTTCATTATTTCAAAATTTAATTAAACTTTATTAATATCTCTTGCATACTTATCTAAAATCCCATTAATAAATATATTGCTTTTATTACTTGAATATACTTTGGCTAATTCTATGCATTCATTTATAACCACTTTTGCTGGGACTTGATGCGAATGATTTAACTCAGTAAATCCCATGGATAATATTATCTTATCAATTTCAGCTATCCTATCTAATTCCCAATTGTTGGATCTTTCTTTAATCAAATTCATGCATTCTGGGTAGTAAGAAATTGTTGTTCTTAATAAGTTTTTTGCAAAAGGTATGCTGTCGTCTGGCTTTAAAACCTGTATTAAATTATTTAGCGGTTTATTATCCTCTAATGATTTTAGAGTTTTCAATGTCATGTTATTTGCAACATGAATATCATCTGCCCAAAATAACTTAATCTCTTCAAACCATTCATAAAGGGTTGGATTGTCAGCAATGAAATTAAAAAATAATTTTAAAATTATTTTTTTATCTTTTTCAAAATCCAAGGTTTCATCTTTCATATAATCTAGATAAGCCGTAGAATTTTGAAATTTTTTAAAAATCATTGCAGGATAGTTAGTATCTAAATACCATAAAAGTTCTGAATGTTTATCCGAGAATTCTTTTCTTGCCTTGCAATTTTCAATAATTTGAAAAATTTTATTATTTACAAATTTGAGATTAGGATTTTTTTCTTCTTCCGTTGCAAAGCGTTTATTTCTTTTTTTATCAATCACTTCTTGCGCATAATCTCGAACGGCTAATAGTAAATTTAACTCATAAATATATAAATGGTAAATTTCATCAATGGCCTGAAACATTTTTTGTTCTACAAAACTTAAATCGTTCCCTCCTATGTTATAGGCATAAAGTGTTTGTAGTATTTTTTCTCTTAACTGTCTTCTTCCTAACACAAATTTTAATTTATTAACGTTTATTTAGTGATTGTTCGGGATTATATCTACTTGGCAGGTGCAGAATTGGTTGCTGGTGTTTGTGATGAAGTTTCAGAAGAAGCATTTATGGGTTCTTGCTGAATTGCTTTCCCTTCTACTGGAAGATTACTATTTGAAGGTGTTGAATAAACTTTTGGTTTTGCAATTAAAACGGATGCCAATATTGTTAAAATAACAATAACAGAAGCTAACGTCCAAGTTGCCTTCTCCATAAAATCATTGGTTTTTTGAACTCCAAACATTTGTGTTCCTCCTCCACCAAAAGTTGAGCTTAGACCTCCACCCTTAGGGTTCTGCAATAATACTACACAAACCATTAATACACATGCAATAATTATAAAGATCATTATAATGCTGAAGATAACCATACTATTTTATGTTTTTTAATTTTTTAATTTTTTTTATTTCTGATACAAAATAACTACTTTTTTCTGGATATTTCAAACTTAAAATTTTAAAGGCTGTAATTGCTGTATCGTACTTTCCTTGCTCTACATACAATTGAGCCAAGGTAATTGTCATCAAATTTGCAATATCCTTAATTTCTTCATTTTTAAATTCAAAGGATTTTATGTTTTTATCTGCCTTTTTAGGGGGTGTTATTTTGGGATTATTTTCAATAAATTTATGAATAATTTCTTCTTGCTTTTCAGTTTTTTCTGTTCCTTTCTGTGAAAGTGACAACCATTGGTTAAAGGTCAATTTTTCTTCTTTAATTTCTTTGATTGACTCTTTTTGATCTTTATCTACAAATACTTTATTTTCATTTTCTACAACTTCATCATTTTTTGTTGGTTGTGTTTTACTACTGATTTCTTCTTTATCAGTAGTATCAAATAAATGCGAAAGACCTAATTGTTTAATATATGAATAGTTAGATGTATCAGATTGTCCTATTTCAATATTTTCATTTACTTTATCATTAATAGTTAAATGATTTTGTTGCTCATCTCTCGATTGTTGATGTGCATGAGTGGCTTCTTCATGCTCTAGACTTATATCCTTATCTTGATTAGCCATTGTATCTACTTTGTTTTCTTCCGGCTCCTTAGATGGTTCTATGTGAATATTATCTTCATTTTGAAACTTCGTTTCATCAACCATTTGTTTGATTAGCTCTCTATTAGATATATATATTGCTGCTTCTTGTATGCTTTGGTCTAAATTTTCTCGATGATATAAAAGCTTCCATTTTAAATAAAGCATTTTAAATGAAGCAACAGATGGATGTTTTTCATATTCTTGTTCAATAATTATTTTATCTGAAAATTTAATTTTTGAACTATCTTCTAATAATTGTATAATTCTATTGTTCATATCAATCTATTTTACCAATCTGCTACAACAGCTATGAATATTTGATCGACTATCCTTTGGTTTATGCTTTGTGATAATTGATTTTGTACATTAATTAATAGTTGATTACTGTCGTAATCTTGATAATCTGAAAATGTTTTTTCAAAACTTTTTTCTGGATTTACTTTATTTATATATCTTACAGATACTGTAATTGTTAAACGGTTCTGCGTTGCTTGATCTGATCCGCTTTGTATGTTAACCGGAACTGTTGTAAAATTTGTTATTTCACCTTCCAATATAATATCTGGATTATCATCGGTCTCGATTAACTTAGTGCTCCTATTGAATTTATTTTGCAATGCTACGGTAAAATCTACGCTTAAATCCGGACTTTGGTATGGAGAATAATTGGGAAATGACTTTATTTGAATTGTTTTAATTGTTGGATCTAAGGAGGAGCCTGTAAAAGAATAACAACTTGACAGGCTTAATAGCATTAAACTTACTAGTAGAAATGTAACTTTATTCTTCAATGTCATATTGTTTAATTTTTCTGTATAAAGTTCTCTCTGAAATCCCTAATTCTTGCGCTGCTAATTTACGTTTTCCATTGTATTTTTCTAACGCTTTTTTTATGAGCTCTTCTTCCTTCTTTTGCAGGGATAATGATTCTGAATTGTTAGATGGAATGTCTTCATAAACGTCAATATCTTCATGGTAATTACTGATGGTTGCTGCATTTAAAGCTGGAATATTGTTTTCTTCGTAATAAACTAAAGGTTCGTTTTCTTTAGGGCTGTCATAATTTTTGTAAACTTTGTGAAATAGATCTTGTTCATTAGGGGTAAGATGATATTCTCCTTTATTTTTAATTAAATCTAAGGTTAATGTTTTCAAATCGTTAAGGTCTTTTTTCATATCGAAGAGAATTTTGTATAATATTTCTCTTTCTGTTGAAAAATCTGAAGTGGTATCTTTGGTATTGGAAATATTTACTAATGATGTATTGGTTTGAATATCTTTTAAATATTCTTTAAGTTTTTCAAGTGTTAATTCTCTTTTTGTTTCCACAACAGTCACTTGTTCCGCAAAATTCCTAAGTTGTCTAATATTGCCTGGCCAATAGTATTGTTGTATATAAGCCATCGCTTCATCTGAAAATGCAATGGTAGGCATTCTATATTTTTCGGAAAAATCTACTGCAAATTTCCTGAGTAACAAAGGAATATCGTCTCTCCTATTTCTTAATGCTGGTATATCAATTTGAATTGTATTTAATCTATAATACAAATCTTCTCTAAAATCCCCTTTTTTTATAGCACTTAATAAATTTACATTTGTTGCTGCAACAATTCTTACGTTAGTTTTTTGAATATTAGAGGAACCCACTTTCATAAATTCTCCACTTTCTAAAACTCTCAGTAATCTTACCTGTGTTTGCAATGGAAGCTCTCCTACTTCATCTAAAAAGATAGTACCTCCATCTGCGACTTCGAAATATCCTTTACGTACTTTGTCTGCTCCTGTAAATGCTCCTTTCTCGTGCCCAAAAAGTTCAGAGTCTATCGTTCCTTCTGGGATTGCACCACAGTTTACGGCTATATATTGTTTGTGTTTTCTTGGGGATAAATTGTGTATTATTTTAGGTATAAATTCTTTACCTACGCCACTTTCTCCTATAACTAATACGGATATATCTGTTGGAGCCACTTGCATAGATTTCTCTAATGCTCTATTAAGCTCTAAATTATTCCCTATAATTCCAAATCTTTGTTTTACAATTTGTAAAGAATCCATAATCTTTTATTCTTGTTCTCCTATTAATGTGGCTGAAGTACATTGTATGGCTTTAACTTTTACAAAGTCTCCGATTTTTGTGTTATCTTTTTTTGGAAATACTACAACTGCATTTTGTGAAATTCTCCCGTACCACTGATCTTCTCTTTTTTTACTGGTTCCTTCAATCAGGACTTCATGAGATTTTCCTACGTAGGTTTTCATTCTTTGCAAAGACAATTTTTGTTGCAATTCTATAATTTCAGCCAATCTCCTTTTCTTTGTTTCTAAAGGAACATCGTCTGTCATTTTTTTATGGGCGGGTGTCCCTGGTCTTTCCGAGTAAGAAAACATATATCCGAAATCATAATTCGCATATTCCATTAACGATAAGGTTTCTTTATGTTCTTCTTCTGTTTCTCCACAAAATCCGGCAATCATATCATGCGAAATCGCACATTCAGGTACAATTTTTCTTATTTTATCGACCAATTCAATATATTCTTCTCTTGTGTGCTGACGATTCATCCGTTGTAAAACAGTTGTGCTACCACTTTGCACAGGTAAGTGTATATATTTACATATATTTTTATGTTTTGCCATTATGTGCAATACATCTTCGCTCATGTCTTGAGGATTTGAGGTTGAGAATCTTATCCTTATTTTTGGATTTGAAGATGCAACTAAATCCAATAATTTAGCAAAGTTTATTGCAGTGGCTTTTTGCAATTCGGAAGCTTTATTAAAATCCTTTTTAGGACCTCCTCCATACCAAAGATAACTATCAATATTTTGTCCTAATAATGTTATTTCTTTGTAATTATTCCTGGCTAATTCTTCGCATTCTTTTAATATTGAATGTGGGTCTCTGCTTCTTTCTCGTCCTCTTGTAAAGGGTACTACACAAAAGGTACACATATTGTCACATCCTCTAGTTATAGTCACAAATGCAGTAACTCCATTACCTCCTAACCGAACTGGACTTATATCTGCATACGTTTCTTCTTTTGAAAGTAATACATTAATTGCATTTCTACCGTCGTCTGTGTCTTGAAGCAGGTTCGGTAAATCTCTATACGCATCAGGACCTACTACTAAGTCTACTAAATGTTCTTCATCTAAAAATTTAGTCTTTAATCGTTCTGCCATACATCCTAAAACACCGATAGTCAATTTAGGATTTCGCTTTTTTAGTGAATTAAATTGTGACAATCTTTTCCTTACGGTTTGTTCTGCTTTCTCTCTTATTGAACAAGTATTTAGCAATATTAAATCAGCTTCCTCCAATTGATTCGTGGTATCGTATCCTTCCTGTTGTAAAATTGAGGCTACGATCTCGCTATCAGAAAAATTCATCTGACAACCATAGCTCTCTAAAAATAATTTTTTAGAATTTTGATTAGCACTTTGTCTGAGGAGTACCTCTCCTTGTCTTCCTTCTATTATTTCTTTTTCCATAAATGCTTTTCTAATTGCAAAAGTTTAATTTTAATTTAAACTTTAATTACAAAGATACGAATTAAAGCGCCAATCTGGCAGTTTAAAAATTTGTTTTATTTTAATTATTTTTATTTATCACCTCTCTTAATAGCATGGGTTAAAGTATGAAAATTTTAATTTATATTGGATGAATATCTTGCTCTTTGATTCTAATGATATAGGAGAATCTATTTCAGTATCTTTAAAATTATTGTTACATTTGATAAGATCAACAAAATTTTTTATCATGGATTATTTTAAAGTTTGGATTTACCAAAGCAACCGTATTTTATCTTCGTCGGAAGAAGAATACATCATTAAATATCTATCTAATTTTTTAAATACTTGGGCTGCACATGGCGATGCTTTAAAATCTGAATTAAAAATTTTAGATCACAAGTTTATGATTGTGCAAGTGGATGAAAGTCAAGCAAAAGCTTCTGGTTGTTCAATTGATAAATTGAACCAATGTATTAGAGATATTGATAACCATTTAAATTTGGATTTATTGAATAGACTTCTAGTTAGTTATCAAAATACTAAAGATTCTCAAATCCAAACAGTTCCTTTACATATATTTAAAGAATTGATTAAAAATTCTGAAATTGATTCTCAAACCTTGGTATATAATTTATCCGTAGACAATTCGTTGGATTTTAAAACAAAATTTAAGCTTCCTTTAAAAGATAGTTGGGCTAGTATTTATTTAAAATAATTTATTTAAAAATTAAATTCCTTAGGAGAAATAACTGGGTTTACTTGCACTTTGTCTATTACCAATGTAAAGTTTGAGTTGTCTCCAATTATTTGTACTTCTGTTTTCATTGGAAAGGTTAAGGTTGAAACTTTAGTAAAATCTGAATAGGTTTTAATTTCCTGTGGATTTGATTCTCTAATCAATTGATAGGTATTTTTATCAAAGAAATACGTAATGGTATTGGTGTTTTTAATTAATTTAACTTTAAAACAGTCTGAATTTCCAATTTTTTCTGTACCTATCAAAATTGCTTGAAATCCTTTACTATTATATTCTAAAAGATCTGAATCAAAAGATTCTGGGATATATTCTAAATCTTCTTCTATCTGATTGGTTGTAAAATTAAATTTAATTGCCTTCTTACCATTATACCCGTTTAAAATAATCTCTCTATCTTGAATATACATCGTAGTTTTATTCAAATTAGGTCTTTGCTGCAATATCTTAATTTTGTAACTTTCCTCTTTCCCTAAAACTATTTCTCCATTTAATATTACTGAGTTGAAAGTTTTCCAAGCGGTTAATCCTCCTGTTACTTCTAGATGTTTATTTATAATTTGATCTGCGGTTTGTCCATGTAATGAAAAAACTATATTAATAGTAGTTAAAATTGTTAAAATAAGTGTTTTCATATTTTACAATGTTTATTAAATTTAAGTATATAACCATTAAAAAATCTGGGACTATTATTTTATAATAAACCCAGATTTGTTGGTAAATATTGTCTGATTTTTACATTTCTTCGTATAGCGCTCTTAATTTTTCTTTGGTCATAATTTTTTGCCAATCTTTGCCTAATGCATTCTCCCATAAAGGCACCATTCCATAAGAAACATTGATCATAATATCGAATTGCTCGTCTGATAACCCCTTACATATCCCTTGAGGTATTTCTATTTTATTCTTTTCTACCATGTATTTAAACTCTTTTACACCTTCCGGATAATATTTTTCCAATCGATCAAATACAATACAGTTTCCTACTCCATGATGTGTCCCTAATAAGTACGATAAACCATAACTAACTGCATGAGCAATCCCTACCTGTGAATATGCAATACTCATACCTCCATGCCATGAAGCCATCATTAAATCTTCATCGGATTCATCGTCCCATTCAGATTTTTGTACATATACTTTTTGACATAGATCTAATGCTTTCTCTCCATAACTTTTACTAAATGCATTTAGATAGGTTCCTGTAAGTGATTCTATACAGTGTATATAACAATCCATTCCTGTAAAGAAGGCTTGATTTTTTTCAACACCTTTGGTAAGTGCTGGATCTAAGATTACTTGATCAAACGGTGTAAAATCGGAATTTATCCCTAACTTTCTTTCAGGACCTGTTAATATACAAGTACGTGAAACCTCCGCCCCTGTTCCACTTATGGTTGGTATACCTACATGATAAACAGCCGGATTTTTCACTAAATCCCATCCTTGATATTGTGTGGATGAACCTTCATTGTTCATCATGATGGCTACAGCTTTTGCCGCATCCATAACACTTCCTCCTCCTATACCAATAATTCCCGAAACAGTTCCAAATTCTTCTTTTAAATTATCTCTTATTTCATCAATTCCTTTGGTTTTAGGTTCATCTGTGGTATCTATATATATGATTATATCTTTGCCTTGTAAAGGAATATTTTTACTTAATTCTTTCTCTTTAAAAACTTTATCCACTAAAAATATAAATGGACGTTCTTTATTTCTTTTTTCTTCAATTATCTCGGAGGTCTGGTCGAAACTTCCTCTGCCATATACTACGCGAGGAACCATTGGAAAATTTCTAAATTTCATAGGTTTAAAATATTTTATTTTCTTGTTCTTTTATTATCTTATTAGCTAATTCAAGATCCTCTGGAGTATCTATTTCCACTCCAACAAAAGTCGTTTCAATTACTTTTATTCTCATTCCGTATTCCAAATACCTTATACACTCTATTTTCTCTGCTGTTTCATTTTGTAGCATTGGTAATTCGTAAAAGCTTAGTAACGCTTGCTTTCTAAAGGCATATACACCTACATGTTCATAATAATTTGCAAGTAATGTCTTTTCTCGTGGATATGGAATAACCGAGCGTGAAAAATATAATGCATAATTATTTTTATCTTTAACAACCTTTACATAATTAGGATCTTCTATAATTTTTGGTTCATTAATTTCTCTTATTAAGGTGGCTACATCCACCTCATTCTTATCGTCTTGTCTAAATACCTGGATCAATTTTTCTAACGGATCTCTTTTTACAAAAGGTTCATCACCCTGAATATTAATTACTATATCACAATCTAAATCTTTAACGGCTTCAGCAATCCTATCACTTCCAGTTTCATGTTCTTGTATACTCATGATTGCCTTTCCTCCATTCCTAGTAATTTCATTGTGAATAATTTCTGAATCTGTAACCACAAAAACATCATGAAAAAGCCCAGTTTCTTTAGCATTTTCATACGTCGATCTTATGACTGTTTTCCCACCTAACATTCCCATTAATTTTGCAGGAAATCGTGATGCAGCATATCTAGCTGGTATAACTGCTATAATTTTTAAATTCAACTTATTTCAATTTATAGATACAAAGTTAATTAAATAGTATTTATATTTTTTGAAATAATAATTAAAAAGCCATCTGAAAAAATCAGATGGCTTTGTATAAAAAAATTAAATTTTAATGTTTAAAAAAGTATTATTATTTTTTAACTTTTACTTCTTTTTCAATTACAGGTTTTTTACCTGTTTCTTGACTGATAATCACTACTCGTCTGTTAGCTTTATCACAAGCTGCTTGATCTGGATATAGGATATTTCCTTGATCATTTCTCTTAGTATTGATGTCTGCTTCTGTACATAAGTAGTTGGTTTTTCCAAATCCTCTTGCAGTTAATCGATCTTTAGCTACTCCATCTTTCACTAATTCATCCAATACTGCTTGTGCTCTTTGTTTAGAAATTCTAAGGTTTACTGCTGCTGATCCTACTCTATCGGTATAACCATCTACATAGAATTTTTGTCCTTCAAAGCTTCTATCGTTTAACATATCTGCGGCATCTTTTACCAATGGTAAGGATTCCTCTGTTAACTTAGCACTGTTGAATTGGAAATTGATATTTTTTAATTTTTCTGTTACTATTTCAAAAGTATATGGACATCCATTATTTTCTTTTGGTCCATATTGAGTAGGACATTGATCGTCAACATCTGGGATTCCATCGCCATCTGTATCCGGACATCCTTGGAATTCTGCCAATCCTGCTTCGTTTGGACATCTATCGTCTATATCCGGGATTCCATCACCATCTGTATCCGGACATCCTTGGAATTGTGCCAACCCTGGAGTATCTGGACATCTGTCTTGATCATCTGGAATTCCATCACCATCTCTATCACTTATTACTATCACTTCTTCTATAACTTCAGGCTTTTTAGCTCCAAATTTGAAGATCAAAGAGGCTGAATGTTGGAAGAAGTTTGAATAATCTGTGGATTGATTGGTTACCCAGTTATACTGAGATTCTATATTAATACCAAAGTTCTTTACGATCCAAAAGTTAATCCCTACTCCTCCGTTTAATACAAACATGTTGTCTTTTCCGGTAAATTTACCTCTTAGTACATGTTCTTTTTCTGGGTTGTAATCATTATCGTAAGATACATATGGATGATTCTCATCTATTTTTATTCCGTCGTAAGAATATTTATGATAATTGGCGCCTACGCGTACATAGGGATCTAACCATTTCATCGTTTTGGACTCACTCAATGGAGAGTATCGTAGACCTAATCCTGCCAATACGAAGAATTCATCTTGAATATTCATTCTTTTATTGTCTACTTCTCCTAAAGACACTTGCATGTCTACTGCCCAGTTTTTCGCAATGCTTCTTGCTACCGTTAATTTTGATAATGGAAAGGTAAAGCTGTAGTCTTTTGTATCAAAGTACCCGTCAAAGACTCCTCGTACTGATGTATAGTCTACTGCATGTGATCCAATTCCTATATACCACTTATCTGTAGTATTCTGCGCGAATACAGTCGATGCTATCATACTAGCCGCTACTGTAACTAACAAATTGAACTTTTTCATAACTAATAAATATAATTTATTTCGCGCAAAGTAACACTAATTTTATGAAATAAACAAAAAAACCACCCATTTAATGGGTGGTCATATTAAAATTTTGAAGTATATTATTATTTTTTAACTTTTACTTCTTTTTCAATTACAGGTTTTTTACCTGTTTCTTGACTGATAATCACTACTCGTCTGTTAGCTTTATCACAAGCTGCTTGATCTGGATATAGGATATTTCCTTGATCATTTCTCTTAGTATTGATGTCTGCTTCTGTACATAAGTAGTTGGTTTTTCCAAATCCTCTTGCAGTTAATCGATCTTTAGCTACTCCATCTTTCACTAATTCATCCAATACTGCTTGTGCTCTTTGTTTAGAAATTCTAAGGTTTACTGCTGCTGATCCTACTCTATCGGTATAACCATCTACATAGAATTTTTGTCCTTCAAAGCTTCTATCGTTTAACATATCTGCGGCATCTTTTACCAATGGTAAGGATTCCTCTGTTAACTTAGCACTGTTGAATTGGAAATTGATATTTTTTAATTTTTCTGTTACTATTTCAAAAGTATATGGACATCCATTATTTTCTTTTGGTCCATATTGAGTAGGACATTGATCGTCAACATCTGGGATTCCATCGCCATCTGTATCCGGACATCCTTGGAATTCTGCCAATCCTGCTTCGTTTGGACATCTATCGTCTATATCCGGGATTCCATCACCATCTGTATCCGGACATCCTTGGAATTGTGCCAACCCTGGAGTATCTGGACATCTGTCTTGATCATCTGGAATTCCATCACCATCTCTATCACTTATTACTATCACTTCTTCTATAACTTCAGGCTTTTTAGCTCCAAATTTGAAGATCAAAGAGGCTGAATGTTGGAAGAAGTTTGAATAATCTGTGGATTGATTGGTTACCCAGTTATACTGAGATTCTATATTAATACCAAAGTTCTTTACGATCCAAAAGTTAATCCCTACTCCTCCGTTTAATACAAACATGTTGTCTTTTCCGGTAAATTTACCTCTTAGTACATGTTCTTTTTCTGGGTTGTAATCATTATCGTAAGATACATATGGATGATTCTCATCTATTTTTATTCCGTCGTAAGAATATTTATGATAATTGGCGCCTACGCGTACATAGGGATCTAACCATTTCATCGTTTTGGACTCACTCAATGGAGAGTATCGTAGACCTAATCCTGCCAATACGAAGAATTCATCTTGAATATTCATTCTTTTATTGTCTACTTCTCCTAAAGACACTTGCATGTCTACTGCCCAGTTTTTCGCAATGCTTCTTGCTACCGTTAATTTTGATAATGGAAAGGTAAAGCTGTAGTCTTTTGTATCAAAGTACCCGTCAAAGACTCCTCGTACTGATGTATAGTCTACTGCATGTGATCCAATTCCTATATACCACTTATCTGTAGTATTCTGCGCGAATACAGTCGATGCTATCATACTAGCCGCTACTGTAACTAACAAATTGAACTTTTTCATATATAAAATCTAATTTTTATCTGCAAAGTAACGTTATTCCCAAATAAAAGACAAACAAATATTAATATTTCTTTACCAATCTATTAATATTTCTTTGGGTTTCTCTTTCTTTTATTGTTTCTCTTTTGTCATATATTTTTTTACCTTTAGCTAAATATATTTCTATTTTTGCTAATCCTTTATTATTTAAATATAAACGTGTAGGAACAATAGTTAACCCTGATTCTTTTGTTTTTCTTAAAAGTTTGTTAATTTCTTTTTTATTCAACAGCAATTTCCGTTCCCTTTTTATTGAATGATTGTATATGTTGCCAAAAAAATATTCATCTATAGTCATATTTATTACATACAACTCATCATTTATAAATTGACAGAAACTTTCAGCTATACTGGCTTTACCTAATCTTAAAGACTTTATCTCTGTTCCTTTTAATACTAGCCCCGCCTCATATTTATCTAACAATTCATAATTGAATCGTGCCTTTCTATTTAATATATTTACTCTGTTCTCAAATTTCATAATCAGACTTTTTCTTATTACTTTTGTACAAATTTATTAAAAGTATATGCTTACAGTATCAAATTTGTCTTTACAATTTGGAAAAAGGGTTCTCTTTGATGAAGTAAATATAAAATTTACTAAGGGAAATTGTTATGGAATTATCGGCGCTAATGGGGCTGGAAAATCTACTTTTTTGAAAATCCTCTCTGGAGATATTGATCCAACTACCGGGCATGTAACTCTTGAAACTGATAAAAGAATGTCTGTCTTAGAGCAAGATCACTTTGCTTACGATTCATATTCTGTCTTAGAGACTGTCATGAGAGGAAACCAAAAGCTTTTTCAAATTAAAGAAGAAATGGATGCTTTGTATGCCAAGCCTGACTTTTCGGATGAAGACGGCGTTAAAGCTGGTGAATTAGGAGTTATCTTTGAGGAAATGGGGGGATGGAATGCTGAAGCGGATGCTGGTACTTTACTATCCAACTTGGGTATTAAAGATGATCTTCATTATAAAATGATGTCTGAACTTGAAAATGTAGATAAAGTTCGTGTGTTACTAGCACAGGCATTATTTGGAAGTCCTGATGTGTTAATTCTTGATGAACCTACCAATGATCTTGATATCGATACTATCTCATGGCTTGAGGACTTTTTAGCTGAATATGAGAATACTGTAATTGTTGTATCGCACGATAGACACTTTCTTGATGCTGTTTGTACTCACACTTGTGATCTTGATTTCAGTAAATTAAATCTGTATACAGGTAATTATTCATTCTGGTATCAAGCCAGTCAATTAGCTACTAGACAACGTGCTCAACAAAATAAAAAAGCTGAGGAAAAGAAGAAAGAACTTCAAGAGTTTATCTCTAGATTTAGTTCAAATGTCGCAAAGGCAAAACAAGCAACTGCGAGAAAAAAAATGTTAGAAAAGTTGAATGTTGAAGATATTAAGCCTTCTTCTAGAAGATACCCAGCTATAATTTTTGAACAGGAAAGAGAAGCAGGAGATCAGATCTTGGAAGTTAAAGGGCTAGAAAAAACTAAGGATGGTGAACTGCTTTTTAGTAATATTGATTTAAATCTTAAAAAGGGAGATAAAATTGCTGTCCTTTCTAAAAACTCATTAGCTATTAATGAATTTTTTCAAATTATATCCGGGGAGGTTGATGCAGATAAAGGTACTTATACATGGGGAGTAACAACCAAACAAAGTTATTTACCTTTAGATAATACAAAATATTTCCAAACGGATGATAATTTGGTTGATTGGCTTAGACAATATGTAAATACAGATGAAGAAAGACATGAAGAATATATCAGAGGATTTTTAGGTAAAATGCTTTTTAGTGGTGATGAAGCTTTAAAATCTTGTAAGGTTCTTTCTGGTGGTGAGAAAATGCGTTGCATGTTTTCTAGAATGATGTTGTTTAGAGCTAATGTTTTAATGCTCGATGAACCTACCAACCATTTGGATTTGGAAAGTATTACAGCGCTAAATAACTCTTTGGTTAATTTTAAAGGAACTCTTTTACTTTCTTCTCATGATCATGAATTAGTTTCAACAGTTTGTAATCGTATTATTGAACTTACTCCTAAGGGAATTATTGACCGTTACATGACTTACGACGAGTATTTAAATGACCCTAAAGTAAAAGAATTAAAAGCTCAATATTATAGTTAAAATCTTTAAATTTTGGCTAAAAAAACCTTCCAAATTTGGAAGGTTTTTTATTTATTTTTCATTATTAGGCTTAGGGATTTTTTCTGGCTTTCAAAGGCTAATTCTTCTAATTTAATTTCATCTAAAGACTTCCAAACAAATCCTTTTAATTCCAATGAATCAAAATCTGTAATTTCTAGTTTATCATCCCTATACAAATAAAATAAATCAATGGTATTGTACAATATTTCTTTGTATAAATAGGTATTCGGATTGGAATTTAGATACTTCAATTTTGATTCATCAATAGAAATATTCAATTCTTCATTTAATTCTCTCTTACAAGCATTTTCAGCCGTTTCCTTTGGATCGATAAATCCTCCAGGCAAATCCAACATCCCTGCTTGAGGATTTTTATTTCTAACTGTAAATAAAATTTTATCTTTATTTTGAATAATCACTGCTACCGCCCCTGCTACATTATGATAATATTCAAAATTACAGCTAGAACATGTAATTTTGCTTTCGTTCTCAATTCTTAACTTAGAATTTTTACAATTGGGGCAATATTGGAAGCTAGATTTCATAAATGCTTATTTTTTACATTCAAATTTAGCATTTTCTATTGTATTCCTTATTTGTTAATCATAATTTTTTTCTAAAGTATTATTTCTTTTTTATAGATAATTCCATATACTATTATTAGTTATTTAATATAATTGGAATTATTTTTGAGCATCTTTCTATACAAAATTTAAAATTGAAATTATTATGGCAACTGTTACTTTAAAGGGTAGTCCAGTTCGTACTTCTGGTGATTTACCTAAGGTGGGGAACAAAGCTCCTGATTTTACATTGGTTTCTTCTGATTTGTCTGAGAAAAAACTATCCGATTTCGTTGGAAATAAAATTGTTCTAAATATTTTTCCTAGTATTGATACAGGTACTTGTGCTATGTCTGTTCGCACTTTTAACAAGGATGCATCTAGTTTAGATAATACTGTGGTATTGTGTATCTCTAAAGACTTACCATTTGCCCAATCTCGATTTTGTGCTGCAGAAGGTTTAAATGACGTAATTAGTTTATCTGCATTTCGTTCCGATTTTGGAAAGGATTACGGTCTTGAATTTGCTGATGGTCCTTTAAAAGGTTTATTGAGCAGGGTTGTAATTGTTTTGGATGAAGCAGGAAAAATTATTTATGAGGAGCAAGTTTCGGAAATTTCTCATGAACCTAATTATGAGAGAGCTATTGCATCTTTAAAAAAGTAGTTAGAATTTTCATAAAAAGCCATTTATTATAGAGTAAATGGCTTTTTATTTTTCCTATTTTTAAAATGTAAGAGAAGCTTTTTTTCTTAATTCTTCTAAATACTCTTTTTTTTCATCTCTATAAAATAGATTCATATTTTCAAAAGGAATAATTTTCCCGTCTTTATCTACTATATGAACACAGGATTTTTTTACTGCTCGCACATCAAAGTCATAGGCATCCATAAAATTCATGATGATAATTCTAAATAGATGGTCATATTTTAATCCTGGTGCTGAAATTTGTGGCAAACAACATAGTAATTGATTAAATTCTCCTTCTGCTTTATCTACTGATATCCCAGTACTAAAAATCTTAATTAATTTATCCCGCATTACTTCACTCTGCTCATATATAATTGTATTCTGGGTTTCTGTATTCAATAATTCTTTAGGATCTATGTAACGGGTAAGTGGAAATTTTTCTCCTCCTAGTTTTAATACATAACCCATCGCCAAAGCATCCGGATTACAGGGAACAGGAATTATATCATTGGGCTGAAAAACATCGGTTTGAGTTAAAATATTATTTCGAACCTCTGTAAGCGTTAATCTGTTTTTTAATGATTCCGGTGTATTTCTTCCTGCTATTTGAACGGGCTGAAAGGTTACTCCTCGCACACATTTTTGTTTAAGGGCAAAGTCAATAATTTTACCCGCTTCATCATCATTTAAACCTTTTTCCATGGTAACCACTAAGGTGGTACTTAGATTTAGTTCATTTAGTTTATCCAAGGCTTTTTCCCTAACTTCGGTTAAATCTTTCCCTCTCATCTTTTGAAGCACTTCTGGTTTAAAAGAGTCAAACTGAAGATAAATTTCAAAATCTGGCATATAGGTAGCTAACTTTTCCGCAAATCCTGGATCTTGTGCTATTCTTATCCCATTGGTATTTAACATAAGATGTTTAATGGGTTTGCTTTTGGCTATATCTAAAATTTTGAAAAATTCAGGATGTATGGTGGGTTCTCCTCCACTAATTTGAAGAACATCGGGTTCTCCTTCATTCTCTACCATTATATTTAACATCTTTTCTACTTCTTCAACAGTTCTATGATTTCCATAATGAGGGGAAGACATGGCATAACAGGTAGGGCAAGTTAAATTACAACGATCTGTAATTTCTATAATGCTTAAACAACTATGTTGTTCATGATCGGTACATAATCCACAATCATAGGGACACCCATACTCAATAGGTGTATTAAATTTTAGTGGCATCTCTGATGCCTTGTTATAATTTCGAATATTTTTGTAATAATCTATATCTGTGGCTAGTAATACTTTATGTGTTCCATGTTCCGGACATTTTTTTATCATGTATACATTTTCTTTTTCAAAGACTATTTTAGCTCCTATCCTTTTTAAACAAGTAGGACATAGACTAATGGTATAGTCATAATAAGTATATTTTCTAACAGGATTTGCCATAATAATTTTCTATAATATAGTTAATTTATAAAGAAAAAATTGCGCTACAGAGTAGACTTGAAAGTAATAATGATATTCCTACGGCTAGTAATGCATATAAAGTTATTTTTAATTCCCCTTTATATGTTCTCTTTCGTAGAATTTTAATTAATATGATTAGGCATGTAGATATCAATACTAAAATAGCTATGAATATTATCAAAAACAACAAAACTACAAGCGATGATATTGTCCCTCGAACATCCATTGTTTTACATTACTAAAATTTATTTTTGATGTACATTACCTTAACCACCCACATAAAATACTGGTAAGGAGTAAAGATACCCCTGATAATAACAAACTTATAAGAGTAATCTTCAACCAAGTTTGTTTGGCTTTATTGCCTATTTCTGATAATACCATGGTAATAAGTCCACAGATAATAAATAATACAAAAAAAGCAATCATGGCATAAAAAAATACAATTCCTAAATCATTCATTAATGCAACTAATTTTTAAGGTTCAAAATAAAGCGGTTATAATATAAAAATCCTATTAAACAGGCTATTTGAATACTTCCTAATCCTAAAAAATATCTCCAACCTGGCTTTATAAAATCTAGTAAAAAGCGAAAAAGTAGATAGAAAATCATGAATAATTTAAATAAATCTCCACTTTTTAATTCATATTTTTTCTGTATTTGTCTCAGAATAATCCAAATTGCAATTAGGTAAATAATTTCATATAAAGTTACCGGATGCCTGAATATATGATCTCCTAAGTCCATTCCCCAAGGTAAGCTAGTAGGAATGCCATAAGTTTCTTCATAAATACCTGCAGAAAAACAGCCTAAGCGTCCTATAATCATAGCTAAAAGCAATGGATAAACAAATAAATCACCGGTACTTCTTTTTTCTTTTACTATTTTTTTTGCTAATTCTACACCTATTAAACCTCCCAACAAACCTCCTACTAGGGTTTTATTTGTTAAAAAGAAAAGTACTGGATATTGGGTTTCTCTCCATTTTGGAACATTTTCCATAGCACCCAGAACATGTGAACCAAAATATGCTCCAAAAGTGGCACCAATTAAAATAACTAAAACAGGAATAATATCCATCTTTTCTGCCTTCTGTTTTTTTCGAAGATACCAATAATATCGAGATCCTAAAAATATTCCTAAGGATTCAAAGATTGTATGATATAAAATGGGGTAACCAAAAATAGTAATTGAGGCAGGAAATTCAAACATAGTAAACAAAACGGTGTAATTTATTAATTTATTTTCTTTCTTTATTTTTCTTCATATAACAAAAAACACCGGATATACCGGTGCTCATTTTGTATATATATTTTATTATTTATTTTTTTGCTTCGTTTTGTTTAATTAGGTTTAATGCTGAACCGGCTTTAAACCATTCAATTTGTCCTTGATTATAAGTATGGTTGGTTGTAATTATATCTTTACTTCCATCTGAATGAATCAATTCAATATTTATTGATTTACCTGGAGAGAATTGGTCTAGATCTAAGAAATTGAAAACATCGTCTTCCTTAATTTTATCATAATCTTCTGGATTAACAAAGGTTAATGCCAACATCCCTTGTTTTTTTAAATTGGTTTCATGAATTCTAGCAAATGATTTTACTAATACTACACGAACTCCTAAGTGTCGGGGTTGCATTGCAGCATGTTCTCTAGAAGATCCTTCGCCGTAATTATTGTCTCCTACAATGATCGTAGATATACCTTCTGATTTATATTTTCTTGCTGAATCTGGAACCGATAAGTATTCACCACTTATTTCATTTTTAACTTTATTGGCTTCCATATTAAAGGCATTAATAGCACCTATTAATGTATTATTAGATATATTATCTAAATGTCCTCTAAAACGTAACCATGGTCCTGCCATTGAAATGTGATCCGTCGTACACTTTCCATAAGCTTTAATTAGTAATCTGGCTCCTGTAATATTTTTCCCGTCCCAAGCCGGAAAGCTTTCAAGCAATTGCAATCTTTCAGAAGCTGGCGCAACTTCTATTTTCACCCCAGAACCGTCTTGGGCTGGCGCTTGATATCCCGGGTCATCAACCTCAAAACCTTTGGGTGGAAGTTCGTTTCCTTCGGGTGCATTTAGCATAACTTCTTCACCTTTTTCATTTAATAATTTATCTTTTCTAGGATCAAAGGTTAAATCCCCTGCAATGGCTATAGCTGTAATTAATTCAGGCGAACCTACAAATGCATAGGTATTAGGGTTACCGTCAGATCTTTTGGCAAAATTTCTATTGAAAGAGTGAACTATGGTATTCTTTTCTTGTTTATCTGCTCCTTCTCTGGCCCACTGTCCAATACATGGTCCACAAGCATTAGCAAAGACTTTACCACCAATTTTTTCAAATGTTTCTAAATAACCATCTCTTTCTACGGTGTAGCGTACCATCTCTGAACCTGGAGTAACGGTATATTCAGCTTTGGATTTAATCCCTTTTTCAACGGCTTGTTTTGCTATAGATGCTGCTCTAGATATATCTTCGTACGATGAATTTGTACAAGACCCTATTAAACCCACCTCAACTTTTAAAGGCCAACCATTCTTTTCTGCTACTTCTTTCATTTTAGAAATTGGTGTTGCTATATCTGGTGAAAATGGTCCGTTAAGATGTGGCTCTAAAATATTTAAGTCAATTTCAATCACTTGATCAAAATATTGTTCTGGATTTGCATATACTTCTTGATCTGCTCGAAGATCTTCTTTTATATTATCTGCCAAGGTAACCAATTCTGATCTGCCTGTGGCTATCAAATAATCAGCGGCATTTTTATCATACGCAAATAAAGAGGTTGTAGCTCCAATCTCTGCCCCCATGTTACATATAGTTCCCTTACCTGTGGCTGATAATGATTCTGCTCCTTCTCCAAAATATTCAACTATACATCCAGTTCCACCTTTAACTGTCAACAAACCTGCTACCTGCAAAATGATATCTTTGGGAGACGTCCATCCATTTAATTTACCTTTCAATTTAACACCAATTAGCTTAGGGAATTTTAACTCCCAAGGCATACCTGCCATTACGTCTACCGCATCAGCACCTCCCACTCCAATAGCAATCATTCCTAAGCCTCCAGCTGTTGGTGTATGCGAATCCGTCCCTATCATCATTCCTCCTGGAAATGCATAATTCTCAAATAGTACTTGATGTATTATTCCTGCACCAGGCTTCCAAAATCCGATTCCGTATTTATTGGAAACTGATGCTAAAAAATTATAAACTTCATTGTTCTTATTTATTGCTTCTTGTAAGTCCTTATCCGCTCCTACTCTTGCTTGTACTAAGTGATCTGCATGTACAGTACTAGGAACTGCTACATTTTTTTTACCGGCTTGCATAAATTGCAACAATGCCATTTGTGCGGTTGCATCTTGCATAGCAACCCTATCTGGTGCAAAATCCACATAAGATTCTCCTCTACTAAAGGCTTCTTGTGGTTCACCTGAATATAAATGAGAATATAAGACTTTCTCCGTATAAGTCAATGGTTTTCCTAAAATTTTTCTTGCTTTTTCAACTCTTGATTGATAACGGCTGTACACCGCTTTAATCATATCTATATCAAATATCATATCTTGAATTATTTGTGTTTAATTGGAACTAATTTACAATTTAAATTCATCCTTTTATATTCATTTATTAAAAATAAAATTAATTTGTAATCATTCTAAATAATTGAATGTCACTATATATGGTTTTTATATTTCTATTTTTTTTAGCTCTATTTTTAATTTAATTTTTAATATTAGATTTTAGCTTGCTTTTATAAATTAA
Source organism: Apibacter muscae (assembly GCF_007845595.1). Taxonomy (NCBI): domain Bacteria; kingdom Pseudomonadati; phylum Bacteroidota; class Flavobacteriia; order Flavobacteriales; family Weeksellaceae; genus Apibacter; species Apibacter muscae. The sequence continues at coordinate 70,335 of NZ_SELI01000014.1, read as the reverse complement.
ATAATAGTAATTTTGTTAAAATTAATTTATGAAGATCCTTATAACTGGAAGTGCAGGATTTATTGGTTACCATCTAACTAAAGTTTTAGCGACTAGAAAAGATGAAATTTTTGGTTTAGATTCTTTGAATGAATATTATGATGTAAACCTAAAATATGGAAGGCTAGAAGATTTAGGAATTCACAGATGTAATATTTCTTACAATAAAATAAATAAAAGTAGCTGTCTATCTAATATATCTTTTATTCAATTAAATTTAGAGGATAAGGAAAATTTAGATTTACTTTTTAAACAAGAGCAATTTGACTATGTTATTCATCTAGCTGCTCAAGCTGGTGTTCGTTATTCATTAGTAAATCCACATGCCTATATTGATTCTAATATCATGGGTTTTATTAATATTTTGGAATGCTGCAGAAATTACAAAATAAAACATTTAACTTATGCAAGTAGCTCAAGTGTATACGGCTTAAATGGTAAACAGCCCTTTTCAACTCAGGACAATGTAGACCATCCGGTAAGTTTATATGCTGCAAGTAAAAAAAGCAATGAACTAATGGCTCATACTTATAGCCACTTATTTAATTTACCTACAACTGGTCTTCGTTTTTTTACTGTATATGGTCCTTGGGGTAGACCTGATATGGCTTTATTTTTATTTACCAAAGCAATTATAGAGAATCAACCTATCGATGTATATAATTTCGGTAATATGCATCGTGACTTTACTTATATTTCTGATATTGTAGAGGGGATTGTTAAGGTTAATGATCATCCTCCTAAGGGAAATGAATTATGGAATTGTAAGAAACCCGATCCATCTTATTCCACAGCTCCTTATAAAGTTTATAACATTGGAAATAGCAAACCAATCAAACTTTTATATTTTATTGAATGCATAGAGAAAGAGCTTGGAAAAGAAGCTTTAAAAAATTTATTACCGATACAACCTGGTGACGTTCCTTCTACTTATTCTGATATTTCGGATTTAGTTAGAGATTTTAATTATAAACCTAAAGTTTCTGTTGAAGAGGGTGTTAAGAATTTTATTACATGGTATAACGATTTTTATAAAGCTAAATAAATGGATTTTAATCCAAATAAAATAAACATCACTATTATTGGTTTAGGTTATGTAGGCATGCCTTTGGCTTTAGAATTTTCAAAAAAATATAAAGTTATTGGATTTGATATTTCTTGTAAACGTATAAACGAACTAAAGGAATGTAGGGACATTACTTTAGAAGTTTCTGTTGAAGAATTATCTAAGGTTATAATAACAGATATTGAGGATCTGAAAAATAAAAATGGATTCTATCCTACAAATAATATTGAAGAAATTAAAAATTCAACTATCTATATAGTGACTGTTCCTACGCCTATAGATGTTTATAATAAGCCTGATTTGACCCCCCTAATATCTGCTAGTTCTACGGTTGGAAGTGTAATTAAAAAAGGAGATATTGTCATTTATGAATCTACTACCTATCCTGGATGTACAGAGGATGATTGTATTCCTATTATTGAAAAAGTTTCTGGATTAAAATACAACATTGATTTTTTTGCTGGTTATTCTCCTGAAAGAATTAATCCTTCGGACAAGATAAATACTTTGACTAAAATTAAAAAAATCACTTCTGGTTCTAATCCTAAAATCGCTGAATTTGTAAATAATTTATATTCATCAATTATAACTGCTGGTACTTATAAAACATCCAGTATTAAGGTTGCAGAAGCTGCAAAAGCTATTGAAAACGCACAACGTGACATCAATATTGCTTTCGTAAATGAACTTGCTAAAATATTTAATTTACTTAATATTGATACTTCTGAAGTTTTAGAAGCTGCAGGTACTAAATGGAATTTTTTGCCTTTTAAACCTGGATTGGTCGGTGGACATTGCATTGGTGTAGACCCCTATTATTTAGCCCAAAAAGCGATAGAAGTAGGTTACCATTCTGAAATTATATTGGCGGGTAGAAAGCTTAATGATAGCATGGGAGAATATATTGCTTCTACAGTTATTAAGTTAATGATTAAGAAGCAAATTCATATTTATAATTCTTCTGTATTAATTTTAGGAATTACCTTTAAAGAAAACTGTCCGGATGTTAGAAATACTAAGGTTATTGATATTATCAGATATTTACAAGATTATTATATTAATATTTCTGTTTATGATCCTTTAGCTAATGCTGAAGAAGTGAAAAATAAATATAATATAGATGTATTTAATAAAATTCCTGATCATACTAATAATTTTGATGCAGCAATTTTAGCTGTTGCTCATAATGAATTTAAAACATTCAATATTAAAAAATTTTTAAATAAAGATTCTGTCATTTATGATTGCAAATCTTTTTTTGAAAAGGATATTGTGGATTCAAGACTTTAAACTTTTAAATATATATTATGCTTTCATCTAATCAATCTTTACCTTTAATCACTGTATCTATCCCTATTTATAATTGTGAAAAATATATTGAACGATGTATAGGTTCTGTTTTAAGACAGACTTATTCAAACATAGAAATTTTATTGATTGATGATAAAGGTATTGATAGTAGTTTACATATAATAAAAAAGATTCAAGCTGAATATCCAACAAAGATTAGGATTATTGAACACTCCAAGAATTTAGGTCTATCGATCGTTAGAAATACTGGCATAGACAATGCTAAAGGTGAGTATATTTTTTTCCTTGATTCTGATGATGAAATATCTTCTGACTGCATTCAAAAATTATATGATAGGGCTTCTTCTACAGGAGCAACTCTTACTATTGGACAAACTATGGCTATAAACACTTTTTCAAATGCAAAATATCCTATTTTTAAATTCGCTCCAAGTCTAGATTTTATTGATAATAATAATACAATATTATGTAATTTTTGTAAAGGAAAATGGGCTGTAAGTGCTTGGAATAAACTTATAAAAATTGATTTTATAAAAAAACATAAAATCTACTTCGTCGAAGGGCTGTTCTCTCAAGATGAATTATGGTCCTTTCATTGTGCTATAAAATTAGATAGCATTACTTTTTTAGATGAATATACTTACTATTATTATTTACATGGTGAATCTATTATCTTTAATAAGACGAAGCGGAATTTTGAAAACCATCAAACAATTGTAGAATACTTTACCAAAGCTTATGATAAACAAAATGCTACACGTAAAAAATATATTTTAAATCATATTATAAAGTTTAAGGAAATTACCCTAACGATGCAATATCAAGTAATGGGTAAGGATATTAACTATTGGGAGATAAATTATTCTCGTTTAAAAAAAGCTCCTTCTTTATCTCTATTTGATTATTTTTCGAACTCCTTCTCTAAGGATATAAAAAAGAAAAATCTTTTTCAAAATTTACCTTCTTCTCTTGGCTATAAACTTTACAAATGGAGGTTTGAAAGAACTTGATTATTTATAAATATTTTTTACCTCTTGAAAAGGAATGTGCTTTATCATTAATAAAATTATCCATATTCTTTCTATATAATTTTTGTTGTCACTCCATACTAATTCTTTATATGCTCTTTTTAATATATCTCGTCTTTGATCTTTGGTAAAATAATTAAAATAATTTTTAATTATATGTTTTTTGGTTAGATACATTGCTTTCGTTTTCTCATTCATTCCAATATTTTTATTCCCTGAGATACTTGATTTAGACATTCTAAAGTATACTACTGCATTATTTATGGAATAAATATCTCCACACTCCGAAAATTCTATCCAAGCCAAATTATCACTTCCAAAAGCTAATGGAAAACTTTTAAATCCATATTTTAAATACTTTTCTCTGGAAAATATATATTCAATAAGTGAACTTCTTGTTTCTCCCTTTATTTTTCGTACATATGCAGATGTTGACAACTCTTTTGTAGGATGTTCGTATTTCTTTGATATTGGATTATCATTTTCATCGATTTCTATTGTAGAAAATTTAACTACAGAAATATTATCTTTCTGAATTTCTGGTAAACTTTTGTAAAACTCTTCTATACAGTTTTCACTTAATGTATCATCATCTCCTAGTATCATAATCCATGGTTCTTCATTAGATAATTGAATGCATCGATCCCACTGCTTAACTAAATCTATACCTCCTAAGTTATTATCAAATTTTTTATATATAATATTATTGTTTGTTGAAAATTTATCAATAATTAATTGGGGATCATCCGGACTATTGTCATTACCAATATAAACAGTAAATTCCTTATTAGTTTGCTTATTTAAAGACTCTAAAGTTCTTTCAAAGAAATCTATTTTATAGTATGGAATTATTATAGCTAATTTTTGCATGATTACTCTATCTTAATTTTCGAATTAGATAATAAATAAAAAAATTGGAAAATAATAATTGCATATATTTTTTTTTGAATCCTTTTTGGGATTGAATAATTATATTTTTATTAATTGAGTCAAAAGCTCTTTTAAATAAATCTCGTACATATTTTTTTTGAGTTTGTGATGATTTATTTTTCAGCTTATGCTCGTATAATTTTATATAACTATTCAGTTTATTCATAAAAAAGATCTCAAAATCTATATCTATATTTTTATACAATTCATTTTTTTTTATAAATTCTCTATTTAGTATTTCCGTTTCTAATGGAGTTATTGTTTTTAACGAAATTTTTGATGTGCATGAATCCTTATTTCTTACATAGTAATAAACTCCAGAATTAAACCCAATAAAACCTGCATTGTAAATTAATCGTCTTCCAACATATTCATCATAATTTAACCATGGTTCTTTTTTATAATATGAAAATGATTGAAAAACTTCTCTTTTATATAAACATCTAAAGGCATACTTAAATCTAATAACAGTAGCTTTAACTGCTTCCTTAGCGGTTAATATATTTTTAGGCTGTGGACGAGATTCTAATAAATCCCCCTCCTCATCCATAATTACGACTTTAAATAGACTAATTCCCCAATCTGGATTTTGCTTCATAGAAATAACTGCTTGTTCAAGAGCATCTTCCCCTAACTTATCATCATGATCAAATGTAAGTATATATTTCCCCTTAACTACTTTTTGACCTGCAGCCAATGCATTATGAGCTCCTCCTTCATTATTTTTATTTATTATTATAATTCTATTATCTTCTTGTTGATACTTTTTTAATAAAGATAATGTTTCATCTTGAGATCCATCATTTACACAAATTATTTCTATCTTCTTATAAGTTTGTTTTTGTACTTCTTTTATTGCTGAGTGCACAAAATCTCCTGAATTATAAAAAGTTATTATAACGCTTACCAAGGGGGTATTATCCATAATTATTATCTTAACTGTTCCATGATGTAGAACTATTTGCCATTTCTATATAATATTTTTCTTCTTCTGATAAGTTATTTTTATCTAAATACCAGCCACCATGTTTTGCTTCATAATTACCAGACATTCTAATTCCACTATAAAAACGTCCTGTTTTTTCATAATCATACTTCGGAAAGTATAGTGCAAAAGTTGTATCTATTTTTGCTAAATATTGATTCTCTACTATGTTATCTTTCCAATATTGAGATTCCCATTCAATTACTTTTTTTCTATTTTCATAGTATTCTGGAATATCCTTAATATTTAAAGAAAATCCCACTTTAGTTATATTTTTATGCTTATTTAAAATATGAATCATTTTCAGCATAAAATCTTTAGGTAAGTTCTCATTGGGGATAATATCTGAATCTGTAACTACATAATATCCTGATGAGTATTTAGAATACAAATTTTTATCGTTCCAAAATACCATATGTCCTTCGTTATACTTCATTCTTTCAACAACAACAGAATTTGGTAGTTTATTGTAGTACTCTAATAATGGTAAATAAGTAGAATTATTATCTACTATAATTATATTTTTAAAATTTCTTCTCAATAAGAAATCAACTAGTTTTTGCGTGTCTTTTAATCTATTATAATTAATTATTATAATTGGAATTGTTAATGGATCTTTTAACTGTTCTCTTACTTTTTTATTTAAAAACTTTATTAGTGTAATTATTCTATAATTGTATATTACTTCGCTCCAAAATCTTTTTTTTAAAATTTTTGATATTATTAATCTTAACTTTCTATAAAAACTAAATAATTTCTTGTTATAAAATTTTTTGTACTTGTCTTGAGAAATAATAATATCTATTAGTTCAGGAGATAGACACTCTTGAATTACTTTCTTTCTTTCTTTACTGATTAATTGATTTTGAATTTCTAAATCTTGTTTATTATCTAAATAGTGATCAGAAATTATAATGGGAACATATTCATAAGAAACATCTCTTTGAATTTTCATTCTTAAAAAAAAATCCCATTCATTGACTTTTTTCAGATCTTCTTTAAAAAAAGTTTCTTTTAATAAAAGATTCCTTTTAATAAAAACTGAACCTGGATATAAAGATGATTGTATAAGAAAATTTATTGTTAATCTTTCTGGTGGATTAATAATCTCTAGATAATTTTTCTCTGAAATTAATTTTGTGTCTCCAGATATTAGATCAGAATCGTATTTTCTATAAGTTCCAAAAAATAAATGGAAAATATCCTTACTATGTAATATATCTTTAGTTCCATCTAAAAGCAATAAGTATTCCCCTGAACAACGTTCTATTGCATTATTTATTAAATTAGATTCAGATACACTATTCTTATCTTCTATTTCTTGATATAAAAATCTATCATCTGTATTTAAAATAATTGTTAAAAGCTCTTTTCCTTCATTGCTTGTAAGAAAATAAGAATCAATCAACACACATTCCCAATCAGAATATGTTTGCACTCTAATTGACTGAATAAGTTTTAGTAATTTTTCTTTTTGAAAAATATTTTTAATTAATATAGAAACCATAGTACTTATCTAAAATATATTAATTTATTTTTTAATCTATAAAGTCTATATGGTATCTTATATTTTAAGAAAAAATACAATCCTTTATTTTTTCCTTTATATTGTTTATATTCCTGAATAATTTTATTTGTGATCCGATTTTCTTTATAGAATTCTAATATATTAGATGATATAATTTTTGAATATTTACCTTGCAAATCATTATGCATCTTAATTCTAACAACTTCTTCATTCATATCTATTTTCTTTGTTATATTATTACTATGCATGCGATATAAACCTAATACTTCAGGTATATAATCTATCTTATACTGTTTAGATAAACGTAATGAAAAATCATAATCTTCTATAATAAATTTGGTATTATACTCCCCAATTAATGAATAAATTTGTGTTTTTACCATTGCTGTTGGAGCAATAATAAAATTATTATGAAAAAGCTTTTCTTCTGCTTTTTCTCTATCAAAATCAAAGGTATCTTTTAGTAATTTATCTCCAATATTCCCCTTTTCATCAATATATTTTGCATTTGCATATATCATTTGATATTCTGAAGAGAGATTTTGAAATCTAGCAACTAGGTTAGTTAATAAATTTGGCAACATTACATCATCTGCAGCAATTAATTTTAAATAATCTCCCTCAACTAATTTTATGCATTCATTAAGTGTAATTACTAATCCTTTGTTTTTTTTATGGAAATTAGTTTTAGCTACTATTTTATTTTCTTCCAGCCATTTAGTAATTATTTCGACAGAATTATCTCTGGAGGCATCATCTGCTATAATTAATTCCCAATTATTGTAAGTCTGTTTCAATAAACCATTTAGACATTGTATAACAAAGGCAGAGTGATTGTAACAAACTATAATTACGGAAACTAAAGGCTGATTCATTTCTAGAATTTATTTATAACCTCGACAATTTTTTCTGTTTCGTCTTTTTGTAAAACAGAACTAATGGGTAAACTTAAAACTTCGTCGCTTAAACTTTCTGCTATTGGAAAACTTAACCTATTATATTGTGAGTATGCTGCTTGTTTATGTGGTGGTATTGGATAATGTATAAGAGTTTGAATATTATTATCTGTAAGATATTTTTGTAGATTATCTCTTTGTTTTGATTTTACTACAAATAAATGCCAAACATGTTGTTTGCTCTGTATGCAATCTTCAATTGATGGTAATTCTATATTTGGATTATTTATATTCTTTAAATAAAAATCTGCAACTTCTCTTCTTTTTTGATTTTCTTTATCTATATATTTTAATTTAATATCTAAAACTGCTGCTTGTATGTCATCTAATCGACTATTTAATCCTTGATATTTATTTACATATTTTTCTGCTGAACCATAGTTTGCTATTGCTCGAATGGTCTGAACTAATTCTTGATCATTTGTTGTTATTGCTCCAGCATCCCCTAAAGCTCCTAAGTTTTTTCCCGGATAAAAACTAAATCCGGCAGCATCTCCTAAAGCTCCTGATTTTATTCCTTGATATTCTGCTCCTATTGCCTGAGCGTTATCTTCTATAATTTTTAGGTTATATTTTTTTGCCAACTCTTTTAGTTCTTGAGAAAATACAATTTGTCCATATAAATGAACAATCATAATAGCTTTAGTTTTTGGAGTGACTTTTTCTTCTATTTTAGAGATATCAAGATTAAAAGTATTTAAATTTGGCTCTATGAATACAGGTACTAAATTATTGTCTGATATAGCTAATACAGAAGCGATGTAAGTGTTAGAAGGAACAATAACCTCATCTCCATCTTTCATAAAACCTGATTCTTTATAGGCTCTCAAAATTAGACGTAGAGCATCTAAACCATTCGCTACTCCTATGGCATTATTTACTCCTATATATTGAGCTAAGTCTTTTTCAAAGTTATTAACTTCTTTTCCTAATAAATACCAACCGGAACGAAAAACTTGATTTAATTTTTCTTGTATCTCTTGTTGATATTGTAAATTTATCTTTTGTAGGTCTAAAAATTTTATCATTTTAATTATATATATAATAAAAATTCGTCGAATCAATCAATGTCTTATTATGTTTCACCATTTGGGTAAAAGAACTTTTAAAAAATCCTGTTTTAGAATTGATAATTTCTTTTTTGTCTAAAATATAATAAATATTTTTTTTAGATAGTTGTTTATAATCTTTTTTCCAACTAGGATATTCCACATCCATTTCCCATGGTGACCTATTTAAATTTTTATTAAACATAACTTCAAAAATTGGTGAACCTGGTAAGAATATAGAATTTTCATATTTATTTTGTAGTGCCTGAGCTTCTTTAATATAATCATAACTTTTTTCACTAATTAACATGCCTGAATATATTGGTATTTTTTCATTTACAAACACATAATTTATTTCTAGTATATTTTTGTTAGCATAAGGGGATATAAGTCTATAAATTATAAATATTACTACTACTATTATCGTAACTAAATAATTTATTTTTTCTGAAATTCTAAAATTATCATCAAAAGCAAATACTAAAATAGGTAACATTAAAAGAACATTTGAATAACCCCAAGAAATGGATATGCTCCATGTTATAAAAAATAAAATTATTAATGCTAAAATTTTTTTAATATCGTAAGTTATGTAAGTTCTTAAATCTCTAAGAAATAATGCTAATAAGAGTAAATATATAGTTTTAGATCCTTCGAATTCGATATTAAAGCCAAATAATAAATGTTTTAACATTGGTAATAAATACAGTATAAATATAGCTATAATAATTATAAAATTGTATAATTTAAAAGTACTTTTTCTATTCATTTTTTGAATAATAACAACCAATAGCATAGCTGAAAATAAAATCACTCTGAAATTATATTCTGAGAATAAAAAATTTTTAAAACCTGCTTTTAAAAAGCTACTTGTACTATTATTGACATGGGTTTGTTCAAAAAATAATTCAATATTATTATGTAAACGATATTTAAAGTTAACTAATGATAATATTATTAAGATTACTCCTATGAAAAAATATTCTATTTTAAGAGATTTTACCTTAATTTCATTTTTTTTTAATTGATAAAAAATACAAATTATATTAATTATAAAAATAAGTACGAAATCTAAGTAAAAAGATTGTTTCATTGTAGCTGCTATACAAGCAAATACAATTGATAATATAAATTTTTCTTTTGTGAAAAATAAAAATGCAAAAGATAGAAAAAAAATACCATCAATAGTGTGCCATGGCATTAGATTAAAAGTATGTATAATTAGAACACTACAAAATAAAAATGATAATTTATAATTTTTGATTTTTACACCTATATTTTTAAGTCCTGCAAAAAAAATCTGAATAATAATTAATATTTCAAATATAATTAATAAACGTAAAATAATTCCCAAGTAAGACTTTAAATGCCAAAATGGAGTTATTATTATATCCCAAAATATTATACTTCCAAAAGGTCTAACATAATCAAAATCTTTATAGATAATTTGCCCCTCCTTAACTCTTTGAACATAGGAAATAATAAATCCAGAATCTATAAAATCGATATTATAAATAAGTAATATAGCAAAATATATTAACATTAATATCCCCAAAATTATACAATTAAAAATTTTATTGTTGATCATGATTATTTAATAATATTATCCTTTTTATCATTATCACTTCTTTTTATCTGAAAAATTAATACTCTATAAAGTATAACTTTTTTTATTTATAGTGTCAACTTCTATTAATATAAATTTTAAAAAAATATGTATTATTATATATTAACATTTATTTTAAAAGTATTATTTTAATTATAATAAATATTTAGATTTAAGCAAGCATTAGGCATTAATGTAAAGGCAACATTTACCGATAAAAAATTTTGAATGATAAAAATCTATTATATCTTAATAAAGAAAATAAGCGGTGAATTTAAATTCTGTGATTTAATGGAATGCTAATTATGAAAGTTTAATTATTATCGTTTCCCATATCTTCATATATAATTGTATTATAAAAGTTTAATAAATAGAGTAAAAATAACCCCATCCAAATTATTGACTTCCTTTTATTTTAATCTGAATATTGATTATAAAAAATATTTAAGATAACATTACTTAATATTAAATAAACTTTTTTTTGTTTTTTGATATATCTTTCATCTTTTTTCTAAACATGTAGCTCCCCATGAATAGCCTACTCCAAAACCTGCTATTAATATGGTATTCTTATTTTTATTGGCTTTTATAAGATTTGCTAATACAATAGGTATTGTTGATGATACAGTATTTCCATAATCTTCCATATCAATAATAAATTTTTCTTCAGAAATATTAATTTTTTTCCTTAAATAAGTCAGCATATAAGTATTTGCTTGATGAAATATAAATTGATCTATAGATTGTAAACTTCCGTTATTCTTTTTTAAAGTTTGGGTTATTAAATTAGGAATTACATTTGCTGAAAATTTAAAAATTTCAGGTCCGTTCATAAACAAAAAATTATTTGCATTAAATTGATCCTGCTCCTTTTCGTCATTTTTAAATCTTCTGCCTCCATGTATTAAATTTTCTTTTCCTCTTCCGTCAGTTCCTAATTCGAATTGACCAATTTCGTATAGTCCATTATTAGTAATTAGTGTAGCTGTTGCTGCATCTCCAAAAATACTTCTGTTGCCTTTATCCTGTGTATGAATATACCTAGAATAGGTTTCAGCTGTTACAAAAATAACTTTTTTAGCTATCTCAGATATTATTAAACCTTTTGCTAAAGTCAATCCATAAATATATCCTGAACATCCCTGATTAATATCTATCGCTGCGCAACTAGTCGATAAACCAGCTTTTTCTTGAACTATACATGCTGTTGTTGGTAATAAATAATCAGGAGATTGTGTACAGAGTATCAAATAATCTATTTTTGATTTATCAATATTTGTTTCATTGCACAATTTATTAATAGCATTTGTTGCAATATCTGAAACAAGTTGATCCTGTGAAACAATATGTCTAGTTTTAATTCCTATTTTAGATATAATTTTCTCACTGTTCCATTCTGGAAATAATGTCTCTATATCTAAATTAGTAAACTTTTCTTCCGGTAGATAATATGATATATGATTAATATATGCTTTCAATTATAAAACATTATTTGTTTTCCTGAATAAAGTCAAATAAGCCTTTTATCGTTTTGAATCTAGAAAGCTGTTCAACTTCAATATATACTTTATATTCATTTTCAATCATCATATGAATAGCAACTGCTGTAAGGGAATCCCAAAAATCTGAATTCACATAATCGGTTTCTGAATCTAAATTCAATGTAGTGTCCTCTAACTGATCTTTAAATCTCTGAATAAATATTTCCATATGATTATTAATTAAATTTAGATACAAATTTACTTTTATTTTTATTAAAATTATTATAACTTAACTCAAAGTAATAATTTAATTCATCCTCACTCACTATTTCAGACTCATATTTTTTATGATAGTTTATAACTGACCGATTGCCTTTCCTTACTTCAAAAATTAATTTTTCGTATTTTAATTCTTTAAATGTGAATTCTTTTACTAAAAAATCAACTTTAATTGCATTTATAGGATTTAGTAGGTTTGGAATAGTTATCCAACTTCCTATTTCTGGAAAATCCTGATCTAAATTATATATTCTATAAGTAGAAAACCTTCTTCCTTTTTCATCGATTGCTATAAAATAATACTCTTTTCCTTCTCTCTCTCTGTCTTTATACTTTGTTAACCATTCTATCTGATCAGATAATTTATTTGAGGTTTTACTTATAAATCTTGATTTATTAATATTACTTCTCAAACTAAGTATAAATTCAGCATCACTAAAATCAACTAATTTTAAAGTTATTCCAAACTTTTTTATTTCCATTTAATAAATTCATTATAATTTCTAAAATAATCATTTTCATCATATAATTCTGATGCCAGACATAAAAGAACAGCATTATGGGAGAATTGTATATCCCTCCAAATCAATTTGGGTATATATAATCCCTTCTCCGGAGAATCCAAAATAAAGTTGTTTTTATTTCCTTTCAAATCTTCTGTGTTAAATCCAATAGTTCCTGAAACAGCAAAAATAACTTGTTGCAGTTCCTTATGAGCATGACCACCTCTTATTACATCTTGTGGGGTATAATAAGTCCAATAAACTCTTTTTATATCAAACGGTACATTTTTGTGTGCTTCTGCCACTGTAATAAAACCTAATTGAGATGCACCTATTTTATTAAATTCAAGTATATATGGTTTATTCATATTCTAATTTTAAGTAAATATTTTTAATTGCCTGAATATCTAAAATATAACCATCTTTGTCGTGCTCATTTGGGGAATATTTTGTACTGTAAAGTGAGTAAATTAAATTTACATCAAATAATTTTGCGATATTCGAAAAACAACAAAAGGTAGGAAAATTATCTTGCATGAAACAAATACCTTTCAACCCTGGTTTTGAAAAAATTAAATTAGCCCATGCAGCACCTGAAGCCCCGACTACATAATCTGCGTTATAAATGTGTTTAATTTGTTCTTCTAAACTTAAATCTTCAAATATAATTTCTTTAAATCCATTATTTTTTAAAAAATCAGTTAGCTGTTTCTGATTTTTAGCTATTCTATTTTTTTTACGTTTAATAAGTATTTTTTTTGGATAATCTAAGTCAATTAGATTACTAACCTTATCTAATAATTGTTTTCTTAATTTTATTAAAATATCTTTTCTCATGTAAACGTTTTCTATTCCAAATAAAATAGACGGTTTCATTAGGTTATATGGGACATAAGAAATATTATTGATATAATAAAGGTTTTTAACTTTATAATTATTTTCTGGATTTGAATAGATTATATTATAATTTTGATTAAGAAAATGTGATATCACTTTCTTCATACCTTCATATTTCAAAACAGAATCACTAACTAATATATTCTTGCAGGGAATTTTATTAATAAAAAGAAGCTTAGGTGCTATTTCAACTAAAAAATGATACCAATTCCAACATCCATTACCTCCTAAAAAAAATGCTTCTTCAACATCAATAGTGCTTTGCATTTTAACTAAAGCTCTTTTAAATCCATGGAAATTTATATAACCTTCATTATATCTTTCAAATTTAAAATTTCTCTCCACTACTAACTCTTCATTACTAATTATAGCAGATGAATTTATATTAACAAGTGTGTTTTTAAAATTATACAAAATCAATTCATTTATTTTAATTGATTTTGTTTCAGCACTTTTTTTTAATGTTTTAATACCTGTTGATTGGAACATTTCAGCGTTATTTAAAATTTCAACTCTCTTACCCAAGCATTCAGATAAATCTTTAATTTGAAATATTTTTAGATCCGTATAAAATAACTTTTTTCGAAGATAAAATATCAAGGAAAATATTGGATAATCTATGTATTTATTATCCAATAATATTTTTTTTATATATTTTTTTATTTTATAAATTAATAACATTTTATTATTTACAATCTCTATGACTTAAAGAAAAATTAAATTGAGGTCTAATTATTCCTGGAATTATATCTGTATTATTTCCTAAGCTCTCATTTAATATTTCAAACTGAATAATCTCGTCTTTTACATACAAAGCCTCTTTTTGATTTTTTCCAAAGATTAATCTAAAATTATATACCCCTGAATTTAATAAATGAGGGGGGATTTCACCCTTTATTTCATAATATCCAATTTTAGAGTCATTATTTTCTGATATAAGCATGCCCGCTTGAAATACAACAAGATCGTCTAAATTTCTTAATTCAAAAGTAGCATCTAAATTTATATCGGCAACATAGTTATAAATCTCTAAATCTAATTCTAGACCTGATGAAATAGTTATATGATTATTTTTTACAGGCTTAACATTAAATTTGAGTATTTTTATAAATTCATTTCCAAGAGCCGTCTCTACCCCCCCTTTATGTTCAAAATACGATACTATATTAGATGATTTTTGATAATAGTCTACTGATTCTAAAGCTCCTCCAGAGAATGTAACCATACCTTTTTCTAAAACTATTCCTTTGTTACATAATTGTTTAACAGCGGCCATATTATGACTTACAAATAATACAGTTCTTCCTTCCCCTTTGGAGACATCTCCCATCTTACCTAAGCATTTTTTCTGGAATTCTGAATCTCCTACTGCCAAAACCTCATCCACAATTAGTATTTCAGATTCTAAATGTGCGGCCACAGCAAAAGCTAATCGTACATACATTCCTGAACTATATCTTTTTACAGGTGTATCTATGTATCTCTCGCACCCTGAGAAATCAACTATTTCATCAAATTTACTTCTTATTTCGCTACGAGTCATACCTAAAATAGCGCCGTTTAAATATACGTTTTCTCTACCTGTCATTTCAGGATTAAATCCTGTTCCTACTTCTAACAATGAAGCTATTCTCCCATTAACTTTAAAACTCCCTGTTGTTGGTTGTGTAACCTTGCTTAATAACTTTAATAATGTTGATTTACCCGCTCCATTTCTACCAATAATACCTACAGCAGTACCTTGCTCAATTTCAAAGTTTACATCCTTTAATGACCATACATATTCTGAATTACCTTTTATAGATCGATCATTAGATTCTCCTATTTTCAAATAAGGGTCTTCTTTGCCTCTAATTTTTGCCCACCAACGGTTTAAATCGTGGGATATAGTCCCTGTACCTACCTGTCCTAAGCGGTATTGTTTGGATATATTTTCTGCTTTAATAGCTAAATTCATAAAATAATTAAATTATATTTTTTACTATATTAAATTACCAATAACACCCTCCTTCAACTTTTTTATAACCTTTAGGCTTTTCACTTTCTAATGGGAATACCCAAAACTCATTGGGCATATATTTATATCGTTCAAAATCCATCCATCTTTGCCCCTTAATTCCAAATAACCATTGTACCATACCTCCTAAATGAATAGCCTGTTTCCCTAATTTTTTAACATAGGATGCCAAAGGAAATCCATAAGCTCCACATCCTATAATAGCAACATCAAAATCTACTTTATCGATCTCTCTTTTCATAAACTCTAAGGCTTCAAACCAATTTTTATATTTATAGTCGTTGTTATCTGATATTGTTTGAACTGCTTTTATTGTTTTTAAATCAAATTCTGGTAATACCTTTTTATTTTCAAAAAGGTTTTCTCTTTTTTTATATTGTCTTTTAATACTATCTTCAAACGGATGAATAACTAATACTTTCTTTCCTTTTAATTGAAAAGTCCATGGTTCTTGGTAAAACCATGGTTCTAAAGCTCTCAATTGTACTAAATAAGTTTGCTCAGGTATTGTAAAAATTTGTTCCTCTAAACCTACCCAAACCCCTAATATATCGAGGTCTTTTGAGGCATCTATCATTAAATTAGTAAATGTATTTAACAATGAGATATCCCCATTAGGGAAAAAACCTGCATTTATACATAAAGCATTATATCGAATCTGATCTATATCCCAAAATTGAGACTTATTTCCTAGTAAAAAATTAAATGAATCCAGAATAATATTCCCACTATTTTTATAGGAAATCACATTAGCCATTACTTCTAATTCGATTGAGCCATATCTTGCAGCCATTAATGGAATATTTTGCTGTATACTATTAGCGATTAATACATTAACTTTTTCATCTAAAATAGGAACATGTGTATAGTATTTAGAAAACTTATTTAGAGGTTTTATTTTTTTTGAATGTTCAATTGTTCTCCGTGAAATTTTTGTTAATGCATTATAATAAATTTTCATTAATTTCTTCATAAGAATAGGTTTAAACAGTATCCATAAATGTTTTTTGTACTTTGTTGAAAATAATTATTCCTAAAAATAAAGTTATAGAGATAAATATGGTTGAATATATTAACATATTTAAAGAAAAATCTCCCACCCCTAAATATCCATACTTAAAGCATTCGAAGATTCCTGAAAGTGGATTTATATCTATAATCCATTTATATTTTTTTGGAAAAGAAGATATCGGAATAATTACAGGTGTTACGTACATTGAAAGAGAAATTCCAAAACCTAAGAGCATTGATAAATCTTTATATTTAGTCGTCATAGAAGAAAAAATCATTCCTACCCCCATGGAAAACATCGCCATTAACAAGAGTAAAATTGGAGTTGCTAAAATCCATAAATTAGGCTCAATCTCTCCTTTTAATAAATAATATATAATTACAATTATAAACAATAAATATTGCACTATAAACCTCATCAAGTTTGAAGCTATAATGGATAATGGCATAACTAAACGAGGAAAATAAACTTTGCCAAAAACTGAAGCATTTCCTACAAATACATTTGAAGTACTACTTAAAGAGGATGAAAAAAAATTCCATAGAGTAACTCCTGCTAAATAAAAAACTAGCATAGGAGCTCCATCTGTAGACAAACCTGCTACGTTTCCAAATATAACTATGTACATTAGAGTTGTTAATATTGGATTCACAAAAAACCATATAGGTCCTAAGATCGTTTGCTTAAAAGAGGTAATAAAATCCCTTTTTACCAACATGTAAACCAAGTCTCTATATTTCCAAACCTCTTTTAGATTTAAATCTAATAAGGAATGTTTGGAACTTATAACTTCCGTCCAAGTTTGTGGTGATGATTCATTCATCTTTATAATATATTTTTTAAATATTCTCCATACCCGCTTTTACCGTATTTATCTGCTATGGTAGAAAGTTTTTCTTGATTAATAAATCCTCTTTTATAAGCAGTTTCTTCTATACAGCCAATCTTTATTCCTTGCCTTTTTTCAATTACACGTATGTATTCTGAAGCATCGTGTAAGGATTCAAATGTGCCCGTATCTAACCAAGCGGTTCCTCTATCCATAACCCCTACTTCTAGTTTTTGTTCAAGTAAATAGGCTTGATTTATATCTGTAATTTCATATTCTCCTCTGGCAGAGGGTTGTAGATTTTTTGCAATATCAACCACTTTATTGTCATAAAAATATAAACCTGGTACTGCATAATTAGATTTAGGATTTAAGGGTTTTTCTTCAATGGATATCGCTCTCATATGCTCATCAAATTCAACCACTCCATATCTCTCGGGGTCATTTACGTGATAAGCAAAAACAATAGCTCCTTTGGGATTTGTTTTTTGCCTCAGCAAATCGCCCAATCCTGCTCCATAAAAAATATTATCTCCTAGAATTAATGCTATTGAATCGTCTCCGATGAATTTTTCTCCAATTACAAATGCTTGTGCTAATCCATTAGGCTCATGTTGAATTTCATACGTTAAATTACATCCAAAATCAGAACCGTCTCCTAATAATTTTTTAAAACAATTTTGATCATGTGGGGTAGTTATGATTAAAATATCATTAATATCTGCCTCCATTAAGACAGATAATGGATAATAGATCATTGGTTTATCATAAATAGGCATTAGCTGCTTACTTACGGCTATCGTTAATGGATACAACCGGGTTCCTGAACCTCCTGCAAGTATAATTCCTTTCATTTTAATATAATATCTAACTATTATTTATATTGAGCTTTGTAATATTTTTGATATTCTCCACTGGTAACATTATTTAACCATTCTTGATTCTCTAAGTACCAATCAATAGTCTTTTCTAATCCCTCTTCAAAAGTTACTGATGGTTTCCAACCTAATTCTCTATTTATTTTTGTAGCATCTATGGCATATCTTAAATCATGCCCTGGACGATCTTTTACAAACGTGATTAATTTAGCGCTTTCCCCTCTTTGCCTTTCTAGCTTTCTGTCCATTAAATCACATAATAGATTAACTAAATCAATATTTTTCCATTCGTTAAACCCACCTATGTTATAATTATCATTATTTTTTGCTTCATGAAAAACTAAATCAATGGCAATAGCATGATCAATGACATACAACCAATCTCTTGTGTAATTTCCATCTCCATATACTGGTAACGGTTTATTATTTATGATATTATGTATCATTAAAGGTATCAACTTTTCCGGGAAATGGTTAGGTCCATAGTTGTTGGAACAATTGGTTATGACTACTGGTAGACCATAAGTATCAGCATAAGCTCTTACAAAGTGATCAGAAGAAGCTTTGGAAGCTGAATAGGGAGAGTGTGGATCGTATTTGGTTTCTTCTTTAAAAAAACCTGTTTGACCTAATGCTCCAAAAACTTCATCTGTTGAAACATGGTGGAATCTTTTTCCTTCGTATGAGTCTTTCCAAATATTTTTAGAAGCATTTAATAAATTTACAGTTCCTATAACGTTCGTTTTAACAAACTCTAAAGGAGATGAAATAGATCTATCTACATGAGATTCTGCAGCTAAATGAATAACTCCATCTGGATGGATATCGTTAAAGATATTATTTATTTGCTCTTCATTAGTAATGTCTGCCTTTATGAATGAATAATTGGATTTAGATTCTATATCTTTTAAATTTTCTAAATTACCGGCATAGGTTAGTGCATCCAAATTTATAATTTGATACTTTAAATATTTATTTACAAACTGTCTAACTACATGAGATCCTATAAATCCTGCCCCTCCGGTGATTATAATTTTTTTCATTGTAATAAGTATATTGATTATCCTATGATTATTTTTCTTCCTATGCTTTTATAATAAAAGCCATGCGCTTCAAGGTCTTCTAAATTATATAAATTTCTTCCATCAAAAATAGCTTTATTTTTCATTCTTTTTTCTAGCCATTCGAAATGTGGATTTCTAAACTCTCCCCATTCAGTAGCTATGACTAGCGCATCAACATCTTCCACACATTCATACATATCTTTGGCATAGGAAATTCTGTCTCCTAATAATCGTTGAACATTTTCAATAGCAATAGGGTCATATGCTTTTATACTTGCACCTTTCTCTAATAATTTATTAATAATTTCTAGGGATGATGCTTCACGTATATCATCTGTATTTTCTTTGAAAGCTAATCCCCAAACGGCAATACACTTATTTTTTAAGGTTCCTAAATGTTTTTCAATATCTGGAACTAATATTGTTTTTTGCTTTTCGTTTATTTGCTCTACGGATTCTAGTATTTTAAAATCATAACCTATTTCGTTACCACTTTTAATAAGAGCTTTAACATCTTTGGGAAAACAACTTCCTCCATATCCTATTCCAGGAAATAAAAATCTATGACCAATTCTATCGTCAGCCCCCATCCCCATTCTTACTTTATCTACATCTGCTCCTACCTTTTCACAATAGTTAGCTATTTCATTCATAAATGTGATTTTAGTTGCTAAAAATGAATTCGCTGCATATTTGGTTAGTTCCGAAGATTTTTCATCCATCTTTATTAAGTTAACCCCTGCATTCGTTAATGGTAGATAGATTTTTTCCATAATTTCAAATGCTTTTTTAGAGCTTGCTCCTACAATCACCCTTTCAGGTCTCATAAAATCTTCAACGGCATAACCTTCTCTTAAAAATTCTGGATTGGATACTACATCAAAGGGCACTGAAGTTTTAAGCTTTATAAGCTCTCCAACCTTTTTTGCTGTTCCTACAGGTACTGTACTTTTATTGACTATAACTGTGTATTGTGTTATTAGTGATGCTATTTGGCCTGCTACCTCTAATACATAGGATAAATCTGCGGAACCATCTCCTCCTGGGGGAGTAGGTAAAGCTAAAAAAATAACATTTGATTTTTTTACTGCCTCTGCTAAATCTGTAGTAAAAAATAATCTATTCCCTTTTATATTACGTAAAAAAACCTCTTCTAGCTGTGGTTCATAAATGGGTACTTCTCCTTTTTTCATCATTTGTACCTTCTCTTCATTTATATCTACACAATGCACACTATGCCCCAAGTCCGCTAAACACGTCCCAGAAACCAATCCTACATATCCTGTACCAACAATTGTTATATTCATTTTTTATCTTTCTACTAATATCATTTGTTTATAAAGCTTAAAATATCCTGTAACTAATACCCCACAGGAAAGATATATTTACATCTCCTTTATTCTTTCCAAAACCTGGAATCACTAAATTATCAACATGGTCTTGTTTCTTGGAGTAAACTAAAAATTTAGGCTTTATTATAAAGTCTAAATATAAAGGACTTTCTCCCAATTGTACCTTTGAACCTAAAACAGCTTCCAACCATCCAGCGCTTACATTTGCTTTAGGCAAAGAAGAATTTCCTATCGTTTGAACTTGATTAGAGGTGTTCATTTCTTTAATTGGATAGTTAATGATCGTTTGTTCATACGGTGTAAAAGCAAGTCTACCTCCTATATAAAAACCTTGCCCTGTTTTTTCGTAATAATTGGTTAAAATATAATTTACTCCTGCCTCTAAATAGATTCCTTTAGCATCTACATTCCAATCGTTCTCCTTATAACCATTTTTTTCATAGCCTACTTCTGCAACAGCTATCCATCTATTCTTAAATTTATAGGAAACAAATCCATTATAATTTTTTTTACTGGAAAAAAAACTTGCAATAGGGTTTAATAAATCAACTCCTACAAAAAATTGTTTCTCATCTATTGACACTGAATCCTTTGAAGACTGTTGAGCCTGAACCAAAAACCCAAAACAATAACTAATAAGTAATATAAAGATCTTTAGATTCATTTTCTATTTTATTAGTAATTGGACTCAAATTTTTTATTTTATAGGTTTGTAAAAGTTGATATTTTACATCATTATAGGATACCTTAAACCCGCATGCTTTAGATACAAAAGATTGACTTGTATTATAAGTAACTGCTAAAATATCTTTTTGTAAACTATCAGCATTTTTATTTGTATAAAAATAAAATTTCGTCTCATTTGAAAAAGAATTTAAAGGCACTCTTATACTATCCACCTTAGAAAAAATACCCACCTGTAATAGCTTTCCATCTGAACTAAGTTTATCGACATATAAACTGTCTAATGTCAACGGCTTAGATATAGAATCTACAAATGCTATGGTAAGGTTTGGAGTCACTTGTTTGTCACAGACATCATCATCCACACATGCTTCAACAGCAAAAATAAATGAAATAAACAGAGACACTAGGAATATTTTTTTTAAAATCATAGGGCTTTAAGTTTTAACAAAGCTACACTTTCAACATGATGGGTTTGAGGAAACATATCCACAGCTTGAACTTTTACTACTTGATATTGATCTTTCATTAGTTCTAAATCTCTCGCTTGTGTTGCTGAATTGCAACTGACATAAACAATTTTTTCAGCTCGAATATTCAAAATGGTTTCCACTACTTTTTTATGCATTCCATCTCGGGGAGGATCAGCAATTATAACATCTGGATGTCCGTTCTCTGTTATGAATTCATCTGTGAAAATATCTTTCATATCTCCACAATAAAAAGTACAATTTTCTATTTGATTGTATTTAGCATTTTCTTTAGCAGCTTTAATAGCTTCTGGAACAGATTCTACCCCTATTACTTTTTTTGCTTTTTTAGATATAAATTGAGCAATTGTACCGGTACCGGTATACAAGTCATAAACAATTTCATCTCCTTTTAAATCGGCAAACTCCCTAGTAATCTCATACAATCGTACGGCTTGCTTATAATTCGTTTGAAAAAAAGATTTTGCTCCAATTTTAAATTTCAAACCTTCTATTTCTTCTTCTAAATAACCCTCGCCTGAGAAAGTTTCGACAGACAAATCATATATACTATCATTCCCTTTAGGATTTATAGCATACATGATAGTCTTTACTTCTGAAAATTTCTCTTGTATAGATGAAAGTAATATTTCTCTTTTTTCCTTATTTTCTTGGAAAAATTGCACGAAAACTAATAGTTCATTCTTAGAGTTTGAACGTATCATTAATGTTCTTAAAAAGCCCAACTGTTGTTTAAGATCATAAAACTCCATCTTATATTTTTGAACAAGTTCTTTTACAAAAAGTCTAATTTGATTGGAAGGTTCTTTTTGTAAATAACATTCTTTAATGTCCAACACTTTACTCCATTGTTTAGGTATATGGAAACCTAGAGCATTTCTATCTTCAATTTCTTCACCAGATTTGATTTCATTGAAAGTTAACCAACGAGAATTTGAAAAAGAAAATTCTAATTTGTTACGATAAAAATATTGTTCTTCGGAAGGTAGAATGTTTACTTTTTTAAACCCTTCAATCTTTCCAATTCTGGTAAGATTATTCATTACTTCTTCCTCTTTGAATTCTAGTTGTTTCTGATAAGAAAGATTTTGCCATTTACAACCACCACAAACTCCAAAATGTTGACATCTAGGTTCAACCCGATAGGGTGAATATTCTAAAAACTCAACAGCCTCTGCTTCTATATAATTCTTTTTAGATTTAATTACTTGAGCGTTCACAACATCGCCTGGCACAGCTCCAGATACAAAAACTGTTTTCCCTTCTACATTTTTGCCTACAGCGACTCCTTTAGCACCAGCTGTTTGAAGTTTCAAATTTGAAATTTGAATATTTTTCTTCTTTTTCAATTCATAAAATAATAAGTAAACAAAAGTACGTAATTTTATTTTTCATAAAAAACTTTTGACTTACTCACAATGAATAATTTGAATCTTTATAAACTATGCCGTATATATATTAAAAAAAGCTGTATTTTTGATAGTAAATAATACAACCAATTTAGTCAAAATGAATATATTATCTGAACGCATCAATCGGCTTAGCTATTCCCAAACCTTTGTTATGTCTAACAAAGCTAGAGAATTGAAAGCCCAGGGTATTAATGTAATTAGTTTAACTTTAGGTGAACCAGACTTTGAAATCCCTGAATTTGTTAGAGAATCTGCCATTAAAGCTATCAATAATGGGGTAAAATCTTACACTCCCGTTCCTGGATATCTTGAATTACGAAAAGCTATAGCCAATAAATTTAAGCGCGATAATAATCTAGACTATAAACCTGAACAAATTATTGTTTCTAATGGAGGAAAACAATCGATTATAAACGTTCTCCTATCTGTATTAAATGATGGAGACGAAGTTATTGTACCAGCTCCGTATTGGGTAAGTTATTTTGAGATGGTAAAATTAGCCGGTGGTAAAAATATTATTGTTGAAACAAATATAGATACTGACTTTAAAATAACTCCAGAACAGTTAGAAAATGCTATTACCTCTAAAACTAAAGCTTTTTTGTTCAGCTCCCCATGCAATCCTTCTGGAACTGTATATACTAAAGATGAACTTCAAAGTTTGGCTAAAGTACTTTCTAAACATCCTAATATCGTTATAATTTCTGATGAAATTTATGAATATATAAATTACGAATCTAAACATGAAAGTATCGCTCAATTCCCTGAAGTATTTGAACAAACCGTAACCATCAATGGGGTATCTAAGTCTTATGCTATGACTGGGTGGAGAATCGGATATTTAGGTGGGCCAAAATGGTTAACCGAAGCTTGTGATAAAATTCAAGGCCAGATGACCTCAGGCGCAAATTGTATAGCCCAAATGGCATCTATTACAGCTGTAGAAGCAGATCCATCAAATATAAATTACATGATTGAAGGCTTTAAAAGTAGAAGAGATCTTGTTTATAATCTTTTAAAAAATATTCCAGGCTTTAAAGTTAATAAACCTGCAGGTGCCTTTTACTTTTTCCCTGACATATCTTACTATTTTGGTAAAACCATACAAGGTACTGAAATTAAAAACTCTGATGATTTTGCATTAATGCTTCTTGAAAAAGCTCATGTAGCTACAGTTGGAGGAGTATCTTTTGGCGATAGCAATTGTATTCGATTATCCTACGCTGCCTCTGAACAAGAACTTATTGAAGCTATGAAAAGAATTAAAGAAATTTTATCATAAAAATAATAAAGAGTTCAAATAATAAATTTGAACTCTTTTTTTTAAGTAAACCTAAAAAAATAAGGTTTCAGCGACTCAATCGATTATTATTTTGATAAATCAACTGTTTCAGCTACAGCAGCTGTACTCATTACCGATTTAACTCCGTTTTTCACGTTGGTCTCATTCTCGAACATTTCACTTGTTCCTACCACTTGACCATTTCCTGCTTTCAAATTAAAAAACCATTTACTATTTGAACTTTGTTTAAGCTCAAAACGATCCTCATTTTTTGCATTTCTTTTTACAGAACTAACTCCTTTTTGGCAATTTGTTTTTTGTGTGTATCCTTCACTCGCAAGAATAACTTCTCCATTTTTCGCTTTTAGTCTAAAGCGAAAAGCTCCTGACTTGTCTTTAAAAATTTCAAACATAACTTGTACAATTTTAGTGTTTATTTATTAGTACTTATTCGAAAGGCTTAAAAATTTAAGCACTAAACCTTTCAAACATGGACGCAAAAGTAAAACTTTTTTATCACATAATACCAAAAAAATATGTTAAAATTATTCCTTTCCTATTTTTTATTTATCCCTCTTTGCCTTTGAACTTCATAACAGGAGATCGAAACTGCATTACTTATGTTTAAAGAATCTACTTTCCCCTGCATAGGTATAAGAATGTTTTCTGTAATCTTATCTTTCCAAAAATTTGATACTCCCGAGTGCTCTGTACCAAATATTATAGCCGTTGATTGGTCTAAAGAAATTTCTCGAATTTCTTTAAAATCCATATTCATAAAAGTCGCATAAGTATTTATCTTTCTATCTTTTAAAAATTCATGCAGCTCTTGATTGGCTACATGAATAATAGGAACATTAAAAACAGAACCTACCGATGATCTAATAACATTAGGATTGTAAATATCTACTTTTTCATCACAAACAAATAGATAATCCACCCCAAAGGCATCCACTGACCTACAAATAGCACCAAGGTTCCCTGGCTTTTCGATGGATTCTATAATAACTAAAAAAGGATCTTTTTTTAATTTTATATTTTTTAATTCTTCTTCTTTTTGTCTGTACACGCCCACAATACCTTCGGTAGACTGCCTATAGGCAATCTTTGAATACACTTGTTTAGATACTTCGTAAATTTGTATATTTTTTGGTATATTTATATTATTCTGAAAAATTGATGTTTGAATAAAAAACTCAATCGGATCATAATTATTTTGTAAAGCAAAAAAATTCTCTTGAACTCCTTCTACAATAATTTTATTTTGAATCTTTCTTTCTCTACTTTTTTCAATTAATTTTAATAGCTTTTTTATTTTTGGATTTTTATCACTTTCAATTGTCATTTTAATAAAACTTCTTTTAAAGATTTTATCAAAAATAAATAATCTAATTTATTTTTAGATATTTTTGCTAAAACGTTTTACTTTAAATTTATGAGTATAAAAAAGGGTTTTAAATTGCCCTATCTTTTATTATTGGTAGTTATAATTAGTATAGGCTTTGTTTTAAGCTATAATTCCTCTATAAAAAAATTAAATTACAATCAATTTAACGTTAAAGAACTTAGCGCAGAAAATGTTGTGATTCCTTATATAAAAAGTAAGCATAGGCTTCCAGACTATTACATTACTAAGAATAAAGCTAGAGAAATGGGTTGGAATGCCAATCAAGGAAATCTTTGCAGTAAAATTCCAGGAAAAATAATTGGGGGAGATCTATTTAAGAATAGAGAAAATTTACTTCCTAATAAAAAAGGAAGAGTATGGTTTGAAGCAGATTTAAATTATAATTGTGGATCTAGAGGAAAAGATCGTGTAATATTTTCTAATGATGGATTAATTTTTGTAACCTACAATCACTATAAAAGTTTTGAAAAAAGATGAAAACGGTAATTTTTGACTTTAATGATATTGAGAATTTATCTATTTTTTATAGGCGCTTTCAAAAAGAATTTAAATTAAATTCAACCATGGCTAATAATTTAGATAGTTTATGGGATGCCTTAACTGGTTATATTGAAATCCCAGTAAAAATTGAATTTATTAATTTAACCTTATTTAAATTGGATAAGTTTTCTAGATTAATAACTTTATTTGAAGAGGCTGAAGAAGAAACAGATCATAAAATTTCATTTACTTATTTTATTTCAAACTCAAACATTTAAGACTCATATTTACACATTACAAAAACTTTGGATCTGTGCAGGACAAAAAAATAGTTGTTATACCTACTTATAATGAAGCTGAAAATATTAAAGACCTCTTACTTTGCGTAATTCATTTAAAGCAAGACTTTGACATTCTGGTAGTGGATGATTCTTCTCCCGATGGCACTTCAAACATAGTTCAAGAAATGCAAAAAGAATATCCAAATCAAATTTTTCTTACTATACGGAAACAAAAGGAAGGATTGGGCAAAGCATATATTCATGGATTTCAATGGGCATTAAAATATAAATACGATTATATTTTTGAAATGGATGCTGACTTCTCGCATAATCCTAAAGATTTATCAAGACTTTATGGAGCTTGCAAAGCTGGCGCTGATTTAGCAGTAGGTTCTAGATATTCACAAGGTGTAAATGTTGTTAATTGGCCAATGAACCGTGTACTGCTATCTTTTTTCGCTTCTAAATATGTAAGGTTTATTACAGGACTTCCCATACATGATTCAACGGCTGGATTTGTTTGTTATTCTAAAAGAGTATTGGAAAATTTACCGCTTGATCAAATTAAACTTGTGGGTTATGGTTTTCAAATTGAAATGAAATTTAGAACCTATTGTAAAAAATTTAAAATTGTTGAAGTACCTATTATTTTTACAGATAGAACCAAAGGAGAATCTAAGATGAGTGGTGCTATTATAAATGAAGCAGTTTTTGGGGTTATAAAAATGAAATTAATGGCTTTATTGGGAAAATTATGAGAAGATTTTTTTTTCTAATACTATTTTGTTTGGTTATTCTTTCCTGCCAACAAACCGTAAAGAAACCTAAAAACTTACTTTCTAAGGAAGAAATGATTTCTATACTTACAGATATTTATCTTTATAAACAAAACATAAATAGTTCTGTACCATTAGATAAAGATAAAACTTTTGAAACCTATGTTTCCATCTTTAAAATTAATAATACTTCTAAAGAGCAATTTCAGGAAAGTTACCAATACTACTACGTTAATTCAACTACTTTACAAAACATTTACGAAGAAGTACTAAAGAATTTAAAAAATAAATTGGACAAAAACCAACAATCATTGTTAAAATATTAAATAAACTACTAGGTCTACTTTATTCAAATTATAATATTTTATTAACACAGTTGTTTGTTTTAATTTACTAACTTTAATCTATAAATTATTAAGAATATGGAATATAGAAAAATAGGAAATTCAGATCTTCAACTGTCTGTTATTACTTTTGGAGCTTGGGCAGCTGGCGGATGGATGTGGGGAGGCACTGAAAGAAAAGATGCTGTAAATGCAATTAAAGCCGGTTATGAGGTAGGAATAACCTCTATCGATACTGCTCCTATTTATGGGCAGGGTACAAGTGAAGAAATTGTAGGTGAAGCTATTAAAGATATACCTAGGGAAAAAATTCAGATTCTAACAAAATTTGGTATGCGTTGGGACCTTGCAAAAGGTGATTTTGCTATGCATAGCCAAGACAATTCCGGTAAAAATATTGATATTTATAAATACGCTGGAAAGGAGAGCATTATTTATGAATGCGAACAAAGCTTAAAACGATTGGGTACTGATTATATAGATTTATATCAAATCCACTGGCCAGAATCTTCTACACCTATTGAAGAAAGTTTTGAAGCGGTGGCTCGTTTGATTGAACAAGGAAAGGTGCGATACGCTGGTGTATGTAACTACACAGCCCAACAAATGGAAGAAGCCAATAAAGCATGCAAAATTATCTCTAACCAAGTACCTTACAGCATGCTAAATCGGAAAATTGAAGCCGAAGTTGTACCTTATTGCCTAAAAAATAATTTTGGAATATTAGCATACAGCCCTTTGGAAAGAGGCTTACTCACTGGAAAAATTCAACCCAAACATGTTTTTGCTAAAGGAGATGCCAGAAGCGAAATGAAAGTTTATCAACCCGAAAGCATCAAAAAAGTAAATGATTTTCTACTTAAGATAAAACCTATTGCTGATGATCTTGGTGCTACACTGGGGCAATTGGTTCTTAAATGGACACTTGAACAACCCGCTATAACCATAGCTCTTGCTGGAGCAAGGAATGCAGAACAAACTTTACAAAATGCTAAAGCTTCCAATCTTCAACTGTCTCAAGAACAAATACAGTTCATTAATTCAGAATTATCATCTATATAATTAAAATGGAAAAATTACAAGGGAAAAAGGCTTTAATAACAGGAGGAAGTCGTGGCTTAGGCAAAGCAGTTGCATTAGCCTTATCTAAGGAAGGGGTTCAAGTTGCTATTACAGGCAGAAATGAATCTTCATTACAAGAAGCGGTAAAAGAAATAGGCAATCATGCCACCTATTCGGTTTTTGATATTTCAAATCAACAAGATGTAAAAAATTCTTTAGAAAAACTGCAAGTTGATTTTGGTCCGATTGATATTTTAATCAACAATGCTGGAATATCTGCTTTTGGCGGGTTTTTAGAAATGACTGAAAAAGAATGGTTAGATATAATACATACCAATCTATTAGGAGTTTATTATGTATCTAAAGCTATACTACCATCTATGGTAGAAAGAAAATGCGGAGACATTATAAATGTCTCTTCAACCGCAGGATTAAAAGGAGGTGCTTCTACCTCTGCGTATAGCGTTTCTAAGGCTGGTTTAATTTCTCTTTCTGAATCTCTAATGTTTGAAATGAGAAAACACAATGTAAGAGTTACAACTCTTACACCTAGCACCATCGCTTCAGACATGTCAGTTAAAGATCTAAAAATTACAGATGGTAATCCAGAAAAGGTTTTACAACCGGAAGATTTTGCAGAATTAGTTCTTGATATTTTAAAATTAAACAAAAGAGCTCTACTTGCAAACGCTTCTCTTTGGTCTACAAATCCCTAAGAGAATAGTTTTATAAAACAATAAAACCACGAAGAAAAAATCCTCGTGGTTTTTTTAATTTTTTATACGTTCATTACTTTGCTTTAATATATGTAATTGTGTTTTCAGTAATAGTAGAAATGCCGTCTCTATCTATTCTTTCTTTCTTTAGGTACGTAGGAAACCCATCTTGGTAGTTATCCCAATTAAATTTAACCGTTTCATAAAGCTTAGAATTACTTTCCTCCATTGTAGATATTAGTTGGTTATACCTGCCTAAATTAGCATCGAGAAAATTTAGTAACCAATCTGGAGTGGAAACGTTTTTAAGGTAACTATGATGACTATAATCATATTGATAAATCATTTTACCAATTGTTAAACCTTTTACAATAAAAATATCAGAGATAGCATTAAAGAATTCATCGTACGCTATATCAGTAGTTAATGTTAGATTATTTTCTTCAATATCTTCTAACTTGACTACAAAACCATTGTTAAGCGTAAATCTATACTTTAACAATCCGGTTTCTCCGTCTATAGCATTTACTATATTTTTTCCCTCATAAGTAAAATTATGTGTTTCCCACAAGTATTCATTTTCTGGAGTTTCTAAATTCTCATAGGCAGTTATTAATTGTAAAGGATTTCCTTGTGCATCATAATTAATCTTTGCTATGTACAATTCTGTATAATCTTTATAATGTTCCTCTTGCCTTAATTCTGTTATTTGATTTTTGTCATTATAAGTATATAAAACTTTATCTCCGTTATCTCCTAAAATAGATACTGGTAATAATTTATCAGACGAAAGAATTTCCTCTTCGTTAAGATTATCATCACTGCTACACGAAGTAATACAAACGGCTAATAATAAGATTAGATTTAAAAGTAAAAAATGTTTTTTCATATTTAGTTAATTTTTTGCAAAGATATTATTATAGAGCTTTACTTGCAAACGTTTTTCTTTGGTATACATATCTACCTAAGAAATATAGTTTTATAAATCAAAAAAACCACGAAGAAAAAATCCTCGTGGTTTTTTTAATTTCTTATAAGCTTATTACTTAGCTTTAGTATATGTGATTGTGCTATTGGAAACAAATGGATTACCATTAATTTTCCTTTCCGTTTTTACATAGGTTGGAAAACTATCTATATATGAATCCCAAGTATATGTATCCATTTGTACATAATTTGGAGATTGTGTGGTTGAAGTCTCAAAATAATCTTCTTCTAATGTCGAAATTAATTGATTATTTTTTGCAAAATTTTCATTAACAAATGATAGTAGCCATTCAGGGGTAGATACATTTCTTAAAATACTACGCTGATTATAATCATACTGAAAATCGTATCTAGATGAAATTTTCCCTGCAAAACTTGTAACTTCCGAAATTATATTAAAATTTTGATCGTATTTAAATTCTGTTGTTCTATTTATCTTCCCATTTGATATCTCATCTTCTTTTACTAATAAATTATTATTTATTGTATACTTGTATCTTAAGATATTCGTATCAGCATCAATAATATTAACAATGCTATCACCTTCATAAGTAAAATTATACTTATACCATATATAATCAACTAAAGGTGTATCAGGTTCTTCTTCAGCTATTTTCACTTGTATAGGCTTTCCTTGTTCATCATAGGTAATCATTCTAAGATGAAGCCATATATAGTCCTTGTGCTGTTCTTCTTGCCTTATTTCTGTAATTTGATTTTTATCATTGTATGTATATAAAATTTTATCTCCATTATCTCCTAAAATAGATACCGGCAATAATTTATCGGATGAAATAGTATTTTCTTCATTAAAATTATCATCACTGCTACAAGAAGTAATACAAATGGCTAAAAAAAAGAATAGATTTAAAAGTAAAAAATGTTTTTTCATATTTAGTTAATTTTTTGCAAAAAAAAAAATTAATTACATTAATTAGTTGCAATAATTAAGAAATAAAAATTCTGTACTTTTGAAATGACCTAATTCATTTAAATGTCATTTATATGAAAAAAGTATTTATTTCAGGAATAATCCCTAGGGTTGGTATTGATATGTTAAATGAGGAAGGATATACTGTAGAAGAGTGGTCCAATTCTAAACCCATAACTGAAAAAGAATTAATTAGCAAGTGCCAAAAAGCTGAGGCGTATCTTTGTATTATGTCTCAAGTTTCAGAAAATTTTCTGAAACAATGTAGCCATTTAAAAGTGATTGCAACCTACTCCGTCGGCTTTAATCATATAGATATAGATACAGCCACCCGACTGGGAATCCCAGTAGGAAATACCCCTGATGTACTTAGTAATGCTACTGCAGATTTAGCGTTCCTTTTAATGCTAAATGTTTCCCGAAAAGCATTCTTTAATTATCGAAGGATTCTTGAAGGTAAATGGGAATCTTCTTTTAGTGCTACAAGATATTTGGGTCAAGAATTGGAAGGTAAAACTTTAGGAATCTTTGGAATGGGTAGAATAGGTTTAAAAATGGCTAAAAAATGCAGAAACGCCTATGGAATGAAAATTCTATACCATAATAGAAATAAAATTATTAATGATGAAAAGGAACTTAATGCTAGCTATGTTTCTTTTGAAGAATTATTATTGCAATCTGACGTTCTTAGTATACACGCACCTTTAAACTCTGAAAATACTGGCATTTTTGATAAAAGTGCTTTTAATAAAATGAAACCTTCGGCCATTCTTATAAATACTGCCAGAGGTTCAATCGTAAATGAAATAGATTTAATTACTGCCTTAGAAAACAAGCAAATATGGGGCGCTGGTTTAGATGTTACTGACCCTGAGCCTATTCAATTGGATAATCCTTTGTTGCAAATGGAGAATGTTGCTATAACACCACATATAGGATCTGCAACTGCTGAAACGAGAAATGCTATGGCTGTGATTTGTGCGAAAAATATTATTGCGGGTTTAAAAGGAGAAAAATTGCCTGGGATTGTAAATCCTGATGTTTATAAATAAACTAATACAATAGTTATTATAATTTATTTTATTGAAAAAAAAATATTCCACATACCAATTTGAAGCTGCACTTGATGAAGTGGGTAGGGGTTGCTTAGCTGGCCCTGTCGTTGCAGCAGCAGTAATTTTACCCGCTGATTTTTATCACAAAGATATTAATGATTCTAAAAAGTTGTCTCCTAAAAAAAGAAAAGAACTGGGAGCAATCATTAAAGATAATTGTTTAAGCTATTCAATTGCAGAAGTTCCATCAAAAAAAATTGATGAAATTAATATTTTAAATGCAAGTTTTTTAGCAATGCATATTGCCATTGAAAAACTCTCCATAGTACCCGAATTTTTACTTGTTGACGGCAACCGATTTAACCCCTACAAGAATATCCCTCATTTTTGTGCTATAAAAGGGGATGCTAATTTTTTAAATATTGCCTCTGCTTCTATTCTTGCTAAAAATTACAGAGATTCGTTAATGGAGAAACTGCATGAAAAATTTCCTAATTATTACTGGAATAAAAACATGGGATATCCTACTATTCAACATAGAAAGGCAATTCAAGAGTTTGGGATTACTAATTTTCATAGAAAAAGTTTTAACCTGTTTCCTATACAACTATCTCTAGAATTATAATTATTTTATATATATTTGCTAACTAAAACTATAAAATTCAATAAATTGTGAATTTTTTAAAATTAATTAGAATTCATCAATGGGTTAAAAATATTTTTGTTTTTCTCCCTATTTTTTTTGCAGGAAAACTATTAGATTTAAATCTTGTAATAAATTCATTTTTTGGCTTTTTGGCTTTTTCTTTTATTGCGAGTTCCATATATATTATTAATGATTATGTTGACATTGAAAGTGATAAAAAGCATCCTGAAAAAAAGAATCGTCCTTTAGCTAGCGGAAAAATTAAGAAATCTGAAGCGATTATAATTCTTTTATTTTTACTCTTATTTTCCTTTAGTATCTGTTTATACTTGAAATCTTGGACATTATCACTTTTTATTATTGCCTATTTTCTTATGAATCTTGCCTATAGTTTTAGGTTAAAACATGTTGCAATAATAGACGTAATTATTATTGCTCTGGGTTTTCTTTTTAGAGTTTTTGTGGGTGGTGCTGCAACTGGATTGCCTATCTCTATATGGGCCATACTTTTAACTTTTTTTCTAGCTCTAGTAATGGGAATTGGTAAAAGAAGAGGGGAATTAATTAATGCAAATCTTACGGGTAAAACAAGGAAAGCTTTGGATGGCTATAATTTACAGTTTACTGATACTGCAATGACTGTAATTTCTACTTGCGCAATTTTATGTTACATTATGTATACGTTAGACCCTACTGTTATGCATAACATCCATAAAGATATTGTGTATACCTCTTTGTTTGTAGTAATTGGAATTTTAAGATATTTACAATTAACTTTTGTATTTAATAAAACTGAATCTCCTACGAAAGTTGTTTACAAGGATTTATTCCTTCAAGTAGATTTAATATTATGGATAATTTCAATTTTTATTCTAAAATATTCTATTTAAATTTACTAAATTATGCAAAAAAAAAGCAAGCCTGACACTATTGAAATTACCAATTGGGGGAAATACCCTTTGGTTAAAACAAATTTCCATCAAACATCAAATATATCAGAAATTCAAAGAATTATAAAGGAAAGTCATTCAATTATACCTAGAGGCAATGGCAGATCTTATGGGGATAATTCTTTAAATAAGGATAATATTCTATCAACTTTAAGACTAAATAAATTTCTCTCTTTTGATAGAGAGAATGGTATTTTTGAGTGTGAATCTGGTGTTATCTTATCAGATATTCTAGATACGATTGTACCAGAAGGTTTTTTCCTACCAGTAACTCCCGGGACCAAACTAATTAGTATTGGTGGAGCTATTGGTTCAGATGTTCATGGAAAGAATAATCATTCGGAAGGCTGTTTTGGTGACTATGTTTTAGATTTTAAAATTATAACTGAAGACGGCGAAATAAAAAAATGTTCTCCTACAGAAAACTCAGAATTATTTTGGAATACCATTGGAGGAATGGGGCTTACAGGTATAATTATTTCTGCACGATTTTCATTAAAAAGAATAGAAACAGCTTATATTAAACAAAAGATATTAAAAGCAGATAATCTTGAAGAAATATTTAAATATTTTGATGAATCAGAAAACTGGACATACAGCGTAGCATGGATTGATTGTTTACAAAAAGGTAAACAAATGGGAAAATCTATTCTTATGATTGGAGAACATGCTAAATTAGATGAATTGCCTTCCAAATGGAAAAACAAACCGTTGCATGTTGAAAAGAAGCCTTTATTAAATGTTCCGATAGATTTCCCATCATTTGTACTTAATACATTAACAGTTAAGGCTTTTAATTTTTTATATTACTTTAAACAAAGAAAAAAAATTGTAAATAACTTTGTTGACTATAACACCTTTTTTTATCCATTAGATGCGATCAATAATTGGAATAGAATTTATGGGAAAAATGGATTTATACAATATCAGTTTATTATTCCACGTGAGTCAGGAAAAAAAGGCATGACTGAAATCTTACAAACTATTGCTAAAAGTGGACAAGGATCTTTTCTAGCAGTTTTAAAATTATATAAAGAAAGTAACCCAAAGGCTCATAATTCTTTTCCTATAGATGGTTATAGTCTAGCTCTTGACTTTAAAATTAATTCTAAATTACCTTTGTTAGTAAAAGAGTTAGATGAAATTGTAGAGCATTATGGAGGCAGAATTTACTTGGCTAAAGATGCTATGTCTAAAAAGGAATTAACAGACTATGTCAAAGTTCCTGAAACGAATAAATTTAATTCTGTTCAACACTCCCGAATTGAAAATGGAATATAAAACTTTTTTTTATTTAAATATACGTTAAATTTATGATCATACTAGGAACTACCTCCGATATATCTCAAGCTTTTATAGATAAAAGTTTATCTGAAAATAGCGATAAATACAAAAAAATCTATTTAGTAACCTCAAATGAAGAGGAGACTAAGCGTTTTGCTCAACATATCTTAGTTAAATTTAAACAAGAATCTGAAATTATCTCTTTTGATTTAATGAAAGATCATGACTATTCTGTGTTTGATCATATTGATTCTGATTTACTTTTTTGTGCTTCTGGATACCTTGGAAAGAATACGGAAGATGGACTTTATAATCTTTCTAATACAGAACACATTATCAATATAAACTATGCTAAATTAGTTCCACTCATCAATTATTTTGCTCAAAAATTTGAACAAAATAAAAATGGTACAATTATAGGACTTTCATCAGTGGCTGGATTAAGGGGAAGACAAAGCAACTTTATATATGGAAGCGCTAAAGCTGGATTTTTAACTTATCTTGACGGCCTGCGAAACTATTTATTTTCTAAGAATGTACATGTTATGTCCGTAATTCCCGGATTTATGGATACTAAAATGACTGCTGGAATGCCTCTACCCAAACCATTAACAGCTACATCCTCTAAAGCTGCATCTATCATTTATAAAGCTTATAAAAAGAAAAAAAATAAGATTTATGTGACTTCTATTTGGTGGGCTATAATGACAATTATTAAGAATATACCTGAGTTTATTTTTAAAAAGTTAAAAATGTAATTTTATTTACTAATTATTAAAATAATGAATAATCGATTATATCTCTTTGATTTTGATGGTACACTAACCAATAAGGATACACTTTTTGATTTTCTCCAAATTTCATTTCCTCATATATATAAATCTAGATTTATTAAATTTATTCCATTATTTTTACTATCAAAATTTAAGTTAGTAAATACTGAATTTGTAAAACAAACATTTATTTCATCTTTTTTAAAAGGAAAATCTAAAGAAGAAATAAATATTTTATCTCAAAATTATTTTAATAAAAGAATAAACAGTTTAATACATCCAAAAGCTCTACAATATCTAAAGAATATAGAAAATACTAATGATAAATACATTGTCACTGCCTCGTTGGATATATGGGTTGAACCATTTGCAAATTTTTTTGGATTTCGTTTAATTAGTACAAAAGCAGAATTTAAAAATCAAATTTTTACTGGAAAATTTGCAACTCCTAATTGCAATGGCAAGGAAAAGGTTAAAAGAATTGTATGCGAAATACAGTTATCTCAATTTAAAGAAATTTATGCCTTTGGGGATACTAAAGGTGATAAGTACATGCTTGAGCTATCAACTAATCCTCATTATAAATACTTTAACAGTTAAATACAACATAAAAAAAAGGAGAGCTAAATTTAAAATTTAGCTCTCCTTTTTTATTGATTATTATAAATTTATACTTACTCCTAAAGAACCATAGCTACCTAACTCAGCATATGCTCCAATTTTATCTGTGAAGAAGTAACGATATCCTAAACCAGCACCTATTCCAAAGCCATCATTTCTACCTCCTACTCTTACCGTAGGATATAAATCCATATTATAGGGTAGATCTAAAACATCATTTAAATGAAAATTCACTCTTCCAAATATAAAAAAGTTATCATTATCGTTACTCCAATAAAAATTACCTCCAGCACCTACGGATAACCAATCCAATACTCCATAATCATACGAACCTGTAATACCAGTTCCATAACCAAAAGCATTTATACCGATTTGTACTTTCTGATCACCCTGACCATTATAAGCTTGTGCATTCGTAAAAGAGACAAAGCCTATAAATAGAACTAATAATATTATTTTTTTTACCATATTTTATTCAACTATTTCTAATTTATCTTGGGTAAAGGAACATGAAATTTTAAATTTTAAGGGCTCTTTATTACCCGTAAGGAAATCTTCACAATATCCTATCCAAATCAATTTTAAATTACCATTTTCGTCCTTACCAAATTTAAGTTCATTATCTCCCGTATCCAGATACTCTTCATCATTAATATTCAAGTTCGTATAATAAACTTCTTCAATTTCTCCAGAATCTGTTTCGATTTCCTCAAAACTAGGAACTTGAAATGACTTTCCGAGCAATTGCTGAACTGTATTCACTGGAATTTCGAAGTCTTCTAAAGAAAATGAAACTTGTGGATATTCATTTTGATAAGAATCCTCTTCAACATGATCTAAATCATCATCAGATTCAACTTCTACAACTAAGGTATTCTTCTTATTCAGAAAAACAACTTTACAAAAACATTTCCTGATGTGATATTCTAAGGTTTCATCAGGATGATAAAACTTAATAAGCCCTTTCATTTATTTTTTATATGAGTTTTGCAAATATATTTAATTTGTATTATGGAAAAAATAAATTTCTGCAATTTTATTAAACTCCTTTTAATATAAAATATGATTTTTTACCTCTTTGAAGTAATATATATTTTCCTTGTATTAAATCGCCTTCGCCAATTTTATATTCTTCATTGATTTTTTGCTGATTCACAGATATAGAATTTTCTTTTAATGCTCTCCTTGCTTCTCCTTTGGAAGCTAAGAAACCACTAAAATCTGATAGGGCTTCTAAAATCAAT
The DNA here is from genome assembly GCF_007845595.1 of Apibacter muscae. Lineage (NCBI taxonomy): Bacteria > Pseudomonadati > Bacteroidota > Flavobacteriia > Flavobacteriales > Weeksellaceae > Apibacter > Apibacter muscae. Next base: position 32,098 of record NZ_SELI01000014.1, on the reverse strand, counting down.
ACTCCATTTTTTAAATCTGTTAGAGATACTTCTTTTTGTGGAACCCCTTCAAACAAAGAGAGAAAAGTACTTTCGTCCAATGCTAAAAAATCTTCTTTGGTAGATTTCCCAAATAATATTGAAGATGCTTGGATTACCTTATTTGTTTCTTCTTTTCCATGAACCCAAGAAGTAATTTCTTCCGCTAATTTTTTTTGTAATATTCTTTTGGAAGGATCCTCTTTGTGTTGAATTATTAATTCATCTATTTCTTGTTTTGACAAGAAAGTATATATTTTTATATATTTTTCAGAATCTTCATCTGCTACATTTAACCAAAATTGATAGAATTTGAATACTGATGTTCTGTTTACATCTAACCAAATATTCTCACCCCCTTCACTTTTCCCAAACTTAGTCCCATCAGCTTTTGTTATTAATGGGCAAGTTAAAGCAAAGGCTTCCTGACCTATTTTTTTTCGAATTAGTTCTGTACCAGTGGTTAAATTTCCCCATTGATCAGAGCCTCCCATCTGTAGTTTTACACCTTCTTTGGAAAAAAGATGATAAAAGTCAAATCCTTGTAATAGTTGATAGGTAAATTCTGTAAATGACATTCCTTCTTGAAACTCACCGTTCAATCTTTTTTTAACAGAATCTTTTGCCATCATATAGTTTACAGTGATAAACTTACCTATATCTCTAGCAAATTCTAAAAATGAAATGTTTTTCATCCAATCGTAATTATTTACTAAGACCGCTGAATTAGGAGAATTACTTTCAAAATCTAAAAATCTTTCCAACTGTGATTTTATTCCAGCTAAATGTTTTTGTAGAGTTTCATCGTCTTGTAAATTTCTTTCCGAGCTTTTACCAGAAGGATCCCCGATCATTCCTGTAGATCCACCAATTAATGCTATTGGCTTATGTCCATGTCTTTGAAAGTGAACCAATAACAATATAGGGACTAAACTTCCCACATGTAATGAATCAGCGGTTGGATCAAATCCAATATAACCCAAAGTCATTTCTTTATCCAGTTGCTCTTCTGTACCTGGGATCATATTATGAATTAATCCCCTCCAAGTTAATTCCTCAATAAAAGAATTCATATACTATATTTTTACTAAACAAATTTATAATTTTTCAGATGATTTTCATGGATTAAAAGTAATAGGTTTTATAAGTTATCAATAATTATCTATTAAAATAATCCCAGACAAAAAACTATAACTTTCTGCATAACGTTTCCAACAACTAGTAAATAATTATTATTCAATAGATCATAAATTAGTTTTTTGTCTATATTTGCATAATAAATCGATATCATAAAATTAATTAGACTAAAATAATCATTTTTATTCTCATATTGATATTTTTTTAGTTCCGATATCACTAACTAAATTTAATACATGGATGCCTCAAAATTTTTAACTATTGTTGTTTTTATATTTTTAATAATAACTTTAATTTTATTTATGCCCGTAATAGGTTCCTTTTTTTAATATTGGTTATATAAAATATTTGATATTAATTTATTTAACTATTTCTTCTTAATTTATTAAATTCTTTAACTACCCGATGATGAGAAACTATTTGGTCCTTAAAAAGATTAGATAAGAGTTCTTTTTCTGAATTTGTTGCCCCCAACTGGTTTAATATATTTAAAAGATGCATTTTCATATGCCCCTTTTGTATTCCTGTGGTAATTAATGATCTTATTGCTGCAAAATTTTGCGCTAATCCTGATACTGCTACTATTTTCATCAATTTTTCTGAAGTGGGGTTTTTTAATATCTCTAAAGACGCTCGTACTAATGGATGTAATTTAGTCAAACCTCCTACTACACCTAGAGCCAATGGAATTTCTAACCAAAATCTAAAAATATTATCTTCTATACTACAATTAGTAAGTCCTCTATATTGTCCGCTTCGCGAAGCATAAGCATGTGCACATGCTTCAACCGCTCTAAAATCATTCCCTGTTGCAATTACTACAGCATCTATACCGTTCATAATCCCCTTATTATGCGTAGTTGCTCGGAAAGTTTCAACAGTAGCTATATCTATGGCTTGTTTAAATTTTATAGCAAACTCATACGGAGACATAACTTTAACATCCAATTCATCAACTTCACAACAAACCTCTGCCCTAACTCTACAATCAGGAACATAATTAGACAATATAGACATTGTTACTTGTAATGATTCCTTCTCGTTGGACTGAAAACTTTCTGATTGATTCATCTCTTCTTTCAAAATTTTAGCCATTTCTTCCAAACATGAATTTATAAAATTGGCCCCCATACTATCTCTAGTATCAAAAGAAACTTCAATAAAATAATACCCTTCAAGTTTAGCTGTATTGTCCTGAAGAATTATAGAAGTAATTCCTCCTCCTCGGCTACGCATATTTTGGGTAATCTCTGCGGTAGCATCTTCTAATTTTATCTTTAAAAAATTTTGAAACCAATTCGTAAATTTTTCTTTATTTCCTTTATAAAAGAAATGAATGTGTCCTAATTTTGTAGTTCCTAAAACTTGTGTAGAAAATCCTCCTTTGTTTAACCAGAATTTTGCAGCATTAGCAGAAGCAGCCACTACTGAACTTTCTTCTGTTACCATAGGCAAAGCATACATTTCTCCATCAATTAAAAAGTTAGGAGCTATCCCCCAAGGAAGGAAAAAATTTGAAATTGTATTTTCAGAAAACTCATCATGTAATTTTTGTAACTCCTTATTATCTAACCAATATTGAGACAATATCTCTTTTGTTTTAAGGGAATTATTGGTAAAATTTTTAACCAACCAATTGATTCTATCTTCTTTACTTAATCTTGAAAAACCATTAACAATCAATCCTTCCATTATTTCTATAATTTATATTTAAAAGTATTTAAACAATTAATAGATTAAAGATAAAAATTCATCTAAAGAAATAGCTCCAAAATAATGTTCCAAATCAACATCTTTCAAAGCAATTTCAACTTGTTGTCGTGAATATTTAATTCCAACTAGTTTACTTTCTATTTCACTAATTTCACCGATACCAAAAAAATCTCCGTAAATTTTAATCGCTTTTATTACACCTTCTTCTACATCTAATTTAAGATCAATTGAACCTATTGGAAATCTTTGGGTTCTTTCCATAAGAAATTTGGGTGATTTTCCATAATTCCAATCCCAATTGGCATATTTTTCTTTCGAAATTTGATTAATCTTTTCCCAATCAAACTTAGTTAATGTATATGAATTGATTTTAGATATACTATCTACCTTAAAAATTGATAAAAGAATTTTTTCTTTGAACTCTACAATTGACATAGGAAAGCTTAAATAATCTGAAATATTGCCTACTCTACTTCTAATTGATTTTATTCCTTTAGATTCTATTTTATCTTTTCTAACCTTTAAAGAATTTACAACCTCATTGATATTACTATCAAATAAAAGTGTTCCATGTGTTAACATTTTGCCTTTTGTTGCAAATTGTGCATTGCCATTAATTTTTTTTCCATTTACTACGACATCATTTCTTCCTCTTAGTTCAGCCATAATTTCCATATCATTTAATGCCTTTATAACTGGGTTTAAAAATTTTTGATAATTTGAGAAACTACTCCCATCGTCTTTTGTAATAAAACTAAAATTTAAATTTCCTCTATCGTGATAAACGGCTCCCCCTCCAGATAATCTTCTTACCACTTTTATATTATTCTTTTCTACATATTCCGTATTTATTTCCTCTATTGTATTTTGATTCTTTCCTACAATTATAGAAGGATTATTTATGTAAAAAAGTAGATAAGAATCATTCTCTAGAGACAAATTTTTAAGAATATATTCCTCAATTGCAAGATTAATTTGTGGATTATATATTTGAAGATTATCAATAAAAATCATTCGCTTTTTCCTTCAAAAATACAATAATTTACTTAGAGCTCTTAATAAAAAACTATAGCACTAAAGCCATCTTATAAATTAGATATGGACTGATTTTTGGGGGATTTAACCTTATAACTTATTCTTATCTTTCTTATTTCGTTTGCTGCTAATACTAAATCCCAAGTCAACTTCCCTAAATCAGCATCAACCTTAGCTCCTCCTTTATCCATTAACTCTATCTTTATATTTTCATCTGTACTTAATGGATATTGATCTTCTATGGTTAGATTAATTCTATTCTTTTTATTATTTTTTATTACAATATCATAAGTGAATGTTTGCTCCTTAGAGGATGAAAGAAATCTAGTTCCAGATTTATCAGCTATTTTTTCTCTGGTTATAGTTACTCTTTTATCCCTTCCCATTCCTAAACTTAAGGTGTCTTGCGTTTGATTAGGATCAATAACCGTTTTACCTACATACAAACCTTCAAAAATTATATTTGCTTCTCCCTTCAACAAGTTATACTGAGAATAATTACTGATTTGTGCTAACAAATAAGCATCTTTGTCTAATTTAGGGACTGCGAAATATTTGTAGCTTGCCGGTATTTCAATTTCATTCAATACAACACTGTACTGCTTTCCATTGGATAATATATTGTAAAGTACAGGTATATCAAAAGAAGTATTCAATTGATTTTCATTAATAGTAGATGATACTGTTGAAACTTCGTAAGCCTGTTTTTGTCTATTTTCCAAAGCCATACCCTTTTTATTAAAAACCTGTTCTTCATTTGCATACTCAGGCATAGATATGGGAAGTGCATTACTCCTATAGAGCTTTGCTACCGGTTGGAAATAAAGAAACCAAGGGTTTAATTCTGGAACCCTATTGTTTTGGCTAGGCATACCACTGGAAAGAGTTAATTTAACATTTTTCCAATCAACTCCAGTTTGTTGTACTACCTGTGCTTTATATAAAAACTGAATTGGCTGAGATATACTTTCTGCCCTCAAATCATAAAAAGGTTGCCAAGAGGCACCTCCACTTATATATGAAATTTGTAAAGGAATATTCTGAAGATTCCCTGAATTCATCAATTGTAGAACTAACTTCCCTTGGGATATATTTTCTTCATTTGCTTGACTATAACTAAGCTTAGTTTTCAAATTTGTAAGTTTTTCAGACAATTCCTTTTCTTTTCGCTCCAACACAAATAATGAATTGCTAAGTTCTGTTCTTTTTGTTTGGTAATATTCAACCACCTTTATTAAATCGCCGGAATTAATACCGTTTGAACCTACAATTTTTTGATTCGCGTCTAACAATTCAATCGTTTTTTGGGTAGATTCTTTTTCATTTTTTATTTGGCTGTATTTATTTGTAACCCACAAAATACTATCCTTCACCTCTTTTAACTGAGAGGAATTTTCATTCTTATCGTATTCGGAAATATAGTTGGTTGTATATTGCACAGATAGTACCGTTACCTGTTTCGGTACTCCTACAAGAACGGTTTCTTCATTTACATAATCAGAAACATTTTTTACGATAATTTCTGAAGTTCCATTAGGCAAATTTATGTTTACGGATTGTGAAATTTCAACAGAATTGAAATATACGGTAGCTGCCTCTACCTTTGCAGTTGCAACTATGGGCTTTTGTGCTCCTAGGGTTAGACCTAGTAAAACAATAAATAAAAAACAAATTTTCATACTTTTACCATTATTATTGATTAATAACATATATAGATTATATACTTTATAAATAATATTTTTATTTCTAATTCATACAATTATGAAGCAATCTAGACATTATAAACGAATATTATAATGTATTTAATATTTTTTGGTATTTATTTTGCGTCTTCATGTACCATTATCATACAACAATTGATATTTATTAAATTAAAAAGAGTTCCTTTAAATGAATTTATATTTTTTTTATTCTTACATGTCTTATTCAAGGTAACTGTGACATAAAACAATGGTTATTAATATTAAAAACTAATATGTTTATACAATTTTTATTTATTTTTTTGGGAGGCGGATTGGGAAGTATTTCTAGGTATGCCGTTTCCTATATTACTCCAAATTATTATAAAGGCAATTTCCCTTTAGGTACATTCCTCGTAAATATTATTGGATGTTTCTTAATCGGACTGTTCTCCATAGTCTTACATAAAAACCTTACTCTCAATGAATTTTTAATTACTGGTTTTTGCGGTGGTTTTACCACCTTTTCCAGCTTTTCTAAAGAAGCATTTCTCTTATTTAATAAAGCAAAAATAAAATTGGCTTTTATCTATGTTTTTTCTAGTTGTGTTGTAGGACTTTTAAGCTTATTTTTAGGTTATATAACAGGCGGAGGAAACTGCTAACAAGACGAAAATTTAAAATTAAAATTTAATGAAAAAAATTCTATTGGTTTTTATAGGTGGTGGATTCGGAAGCCTATGCAGGCATTCAATCTCTTTATTATCAGCAACTTCAAACCCGCCTTTATTCCCTTTCGCTACTTTTGTAGTCAATCTTTTAGGTTGTTTTATAATTGGACTATTAGCTGGAAAGGTAAATCTTAAAAACAATCTTAATCTACTATTAGTTACAGGTTTTTGCGGTGGCTTTACTACCTTCTCTACCTTCTCTAAAGAAACTTTCTTTTTAATTAAAGAAGGCTACATTTCAATTGCTTTCCTCTATCTTACTATAAGTTTTTTAGCAGGTATCACGCTTGTATGGTTAGGTTTTCTAATATCCAGAAAAACAAGTAAGGATTAATTTATAAAAATGCTGTATCCTTCATTTTAAAGCTTTTACTCATCATTCTTTGACGTTTAATATAGATATTCCCTAAGTTTATTTATCCATCCGTTGAATTTTTCAAACATTTCAATTCATACTAACTTCCTCATAATCATCTATATTTATAAATTTCTCTCTTATCTGTTGTTTCTATACCTTAGAATGTTTACATTGTCCATAGCTTTTTATGACTAAAAAAAGACTAAAACCTAATTATAAATTTTATGAAACAAGATTTAAATGAGTTTATGAAGGTGGTTGAAATGAAAAACCCTCATGAACCTGAATTTTTACAAGCGGTTAAAGAATTTGCGGAAACAATTATTCCTTTTATTTCTGAACAACCCAGATATAATAACAAAAATATTCTGATGAGAATGACTGAGCCTGAACGGTCAATTATATTCCGTGTCCCTTGGGTAGATGATCGTGGACATATACAAGTGAATCGAGGATTCAGAGTTCAAATGAATTCAGCCATCGGTCCTTACAAAGGTGGACTCCGTTTTCATCCTTCTGTAAATTTAAGTACCATGAAATTTTTAGCCTTTGAACAAGTTTTTAAAAATTCTTTAACCACATTACCAATGGGTGGAGGAAAAGGAGGGGCTGACTTTGATCCTAAAGGAAAATCTGAAAATGAAATAATGAGATTTTGTCAATCTTTTATGACTGAGCTGAGCAAGCATATCGGAGCTGAAACTGATGTGCCTGCCGGAGATATTGGTGTAGGAGCTCGTGAAATTGGCTTTTTATTCGGACAATACAAACGTTTGCAAAATGAGTTTACTGGGGTATTGACAGGAAAAGGTCTTTCTTACGGAGGTTCATTAATTCGTCCAGAAGCAACGGGATATGGTGTTGTGTATTTCTGTGAAAAAATGCTGGAAACCATTGATGAAAAAATTGCGGGTAAAACCGTATTGGTCTCAGGCTTTGGAAATGTCGCTTGGGGAGTTATAAAAAAAGTAAATCAATTGGGTGGAAAAGTCGTTACAATTTCCGGTCCTGATGGTTATATTTATGATCAAGATGGAATTACGGAAGAAAAGGCTGAATATTTATTAGAAATGAGAATGAGTGGAAACGATGAAGTTAAAGATTACTTACATAAGTATCCTTCTGCTGCCTTTTATGCAGGCAAACGACCTTGGGAGCAAAAAGGTGATATTGCTATACCGGCAGCTACCCAAAACGAATTAAATTTAGAAGATGCAAAACTGTTAATTGCTAATGGAGTTATCTGTATAACAGAAGCCGCCAATATGCCTTGTACTTTAGAGGCTGTGCATGAATTCATTTCAAATAAAATTCTGTATTCTCCAGGAAAAGCTTCTAATGCCGGAGGAGTGGCTACTTCTGGATTAGAAATGAGCCAAAATGCGATGCGTATGCATTGGAGCAGCGAAGAGGTAGATAAAAAATTAAAAGAAATTATGACTGGAATCCATGACAATTGTAGAAAATACGGATTAGAAGAAGATGGTTCTGTTAATTACGTAAAAGGAGCAAACATTGCTGGATTTATAAAAGTTGCTGATGCAATGATCGCTCAGGGAGTAATATAAATTTAAAAATTTTTAAACTAAAAAAAGGAATTTAAAAGTTCCTTTTTTTAGTTATTCATATTCCATTACTACTTAATTCTTTTTATCAAATTCATGAAACGGTTTTTAGAAAACTTTTAATAAAATAGTAATGGCTATTTTATTAAATTTAGCGCTAAATTTAATGGGTTAAATTGAAAGCTTATCTTTTAAGTATTTGCCGGTATAGGATTTTTTACATTTTATTATTTCTTCCGGGGTTCCAGTAAAAACAACTTCACCTCCATGGACTCCTGCTTCCGGACCTATATCTACCAAATAATCCGCGCATTTAATAATATCCGGATGATGTTCAATTACCATTACGCTATGCCCTTTTTCTATAAGTGCATAAAACGATTTTAAAAGTTTATTAATATCATCAAAATGAAGACCCGTACTTGGTTCATCAAATATAAACAATGTTTTATTGGTAGTATTTCCTTTAATAAGGAAAGAAGCTAATTTTATTCGTTGTGCCTCTCCACCCGATAAGGTTCCTGAAGATTGCCCCAGTTGTAGATATCCTAAGCCAACCTCTTCCAGAGGTTGTAACTTATTTACAATTTTGGCTTGTTTATGAGTATTAAAAAATTGGATGCTCTCTTCTACTGTCATTTCTAAAATATCAGCAATATTTTTACCCTCAAAGGTTACTTCCAATATTTCCTGTTTAAACCTTTTCCCGTGGCAACTTTCACATTCCAACTCTATATCTGCCATAAACTGCATTTCAACTTTTATCCTTCCTTCCCCTTGGCAGGTTTCACACCTCCCGCCTTCTACATTAAATGAAAAATGTTTCGGCTTATAGTCATTTAGTTTACTTAGCTTTTGTTTGGCGAATAAATCACGAATATCATCAAAAGCTTTTACATATGTGGCTGGATTGGAACGAGAGGATTTGCCGATCGGGTTTTGATCGACCAATTCTAAATGTTCAATCTCTTTCCAATTTCCTTTCAATTCTGAAAAAGCCCCCGGTCTATCTCCACTAATTCCTAACTTACGCTGGAGCGCTGGAGCTACAATGCCCTTCATCAAAGTACTTTTACCGGAACCACTAACTCCTGTAACTACCGTTAAACAATACATGGGAAGCTTAACATCTATTCCCTTTAAATTGTTTTGCCTTGCTCCCGTAATTTCAATATATTCTTTGGTTTTTCTTCGAGTTTTAGGAACTTCAATTTTCTTTGCTCCGTTTAAATAGTCCGAAGTTAGCGTTTGCTTCTTCATCATTTGTTTATACGTTCCCGCAAAAACGACTTCCCCGCCTAATGTACCAGCATTAGGACCAATATCTACCAAATAGTCCGCCGTTTTCATAATATCTTCGTCATGTTCCACAACTACCACGGTATTTCCTAAATCCCGTAGTTTTTTTAAGACCAATATTAAACGATCGGTATCTCTCCCATGCAAACCTATACTGGGTTCATCTAAAATATAGATAGAACCTACCAAGCTACTTCCTAAGGACGTTGCTAAATTGATTCTTTGAGATTCTCCTCCGGACAAGGTATTGGAAGCTCTATTTAAAGTAAGATATCCTAAACCTACATCTAAAAGAAATGATATACGGCTATTAATTTCAAATAAGAGACGCTTGGCTATTTGTTTTTGATAATCACTTAGCTTTAGCTGTTTGATTATTTCAGAGAGTTGATCCAGCGGTAGGTCTATCCAGTCATTGATCGAGGATTCATCTATTTTTACAAAATAGGTTTCGGGTCTTAACCTCTTGCCGTTACAATCCGGGCAAGTGGTTTTCCCTCTATAGCGAGATAGCATGACCCGGTACTGTATTTTGTACGTATTTTCTTCCAACATTTTAAAAAAATTGTCCAAACAAGGAAATTTTTTAGAGCCGTTTCCTCTCCATAACAATTTTTTCTGTTCAGAAGTCAGTTCAAAATATGGCTTATGAATTGGAAATTTTGCTTGTGCTGTCTCTTTAATGAAATATTCTTTCCATTCACTCATCTTTTCTCCCTTCCAGGCAAATACAGCATCTTCGTAAATGGATAAATTTTTATTGGGAATTACTAATTCTTCGTCTATTCCTAAAACTCTACCATAGCCCTCGCAGGTAGGGCAAGCTCCGTAGGGATTATTGAAACTAAAAAAATGGATGGTGGGCTCTAAAAATTGCATCCCGTCTAGCTCAAAAGCATTTGAAAATTTTTGTGTAAACCCTGTTTCCGTATTTTTTATATAGCAATCTCCTTTGCCTTCGTAAAAAGCTATCTGCACGCTGTCTGCAAATCGTTGAAGTGCTTCTTCGTTATGTTCTACAGAAAATCTTTCAACCACTAAAAGAATATCCACTTCCGGCTCCGGCGTAAACCCAAAACTTTCCAGATCTTCCATAGTTACAACCTTTCCGCCAATTTCTAATCGTACATAGCCTTGCCCTTTTAATAATTTTAATAGCTCGGAAAAATCTTTTCCTTGTACCTCCAGAGGAGAAAGCAAAAGATATTTCCCCCCTTCGGGCAAACTTTCTACATAACGAACCACATCGCTTACTTCATCTTTTTTTACTTCCTTGCCGGAGATGGGTGAATAGGTTTTACCTACTCGGGAGAAAAGTAAGCGCAGATAATCGTAAATTTCTGTAGTTGTTCCTACGGTAGAGCGAGGGTTGTCTGAAATTACTTTTTGCTGAATGGCTATAGCGGGTGCAAGCCCTACGATATCATCTACCTGAGGTTTTTCTAATTTCCCTAAGAATTGCCGTGCGTAAGAACTTAAACTTTCCACATACCGCCTTTGCCCCTCGGCATACAGAGTATCAAAGGCCAATGTAGATTTTCCACTTCCGGATACGCCGGTTATTACTGTTAGCTTATTTTTAGGTATGGATACATTTATATTTTTAAGATTGTGAAGATGTGCATTTTTTATTAAAATGTCTTCTGAATCTTGATTGGCTTTTAGAGAAGAAGTCTGGGTATTCAAATCTGTATGAATTAATTAACAAAAATTTTTTACCTGCTTACCAGAAGTAGGATAAGTACAAAAATAAATAATTTAGCGTATACATTCCTTAGATCATTAGGAATAAAACTAAAATATAAGTCCTCCCCATATATGGAAAGGACTTATCAGTTTCTATAACAAACAGGTTTTTAATTTCCCTTGCTTATTAAAAGGTGGTTTTTAAAAAAAAATTTATACTTGCTACAAATATATTATAAAAAACTGTGCCAACATTACTACAAACTATATAAAAAAATATTTTTTTAATCTTTCATTCGTCGACTTGCTTAATTTCCGTTCATGTCATACGAATAAAATAAAACAAATGTTTATTTAGATACATTGGCATATAATTCATAAATGTTTTATACATTTGCGTTTGTTGATTTTGTTTTTATGTCTAATTATAAATATAAAGTTCAAAAAGGGGACACTTTACATAAGGTGGCTTTAAAATTCGGAATTTCTTGTGACGAACTTCGGCAATACCATAACCAATATTGTCCTTTGGAGGATTTACTGCCGGGTACCGACAAATTGCCTCGTCATTTAAAAGAAATACTTCTACCAGAAGGACAACTGACCTATCAAGAAAAGTTAGAAAAAAGTTTAAACACTAATTTTTCTTTGGGAAAAAACAATTCTTATAAAATTGAAATTGAGAATTCTTTTTTTCTTAAAAATGAGTTGATGTCTGAGAATCAAACCGTGAATCTCTGGAAAATTTCTGAAGATTTACATGCCCAAAGGGCAGAAATTCTTGTGCAGGAGGTTCAAGTAATAAAATGTAGCAGCCCTTTAAAAGCTTTAATAGACTTGGTACAGCAAATCAATAAATCTTCGGATCATTTGATGGTTTCTCTTCTAACAGACGGTACACTGGGAGAAGTATTAAACAAAAAAGAAATTTTTGAGAAATGGGAGGCTATTAAATTTGAAGAATTAAAGTCGGCAGAATTGCAAGACGATTTTGCTAAGGTTTTAATTGAAGAATACAACCGAGCCTTTGAACGTATAACCCCTTATATAAAGCAAAATATGCTTTATCAAGTTTTGTTTTGCCCTAAAAAACCTTTGGTTTTTCCGGTCAATAGCCCCCGTGTTATAAACAAAGAATTTCTGGTGAATTCTTTAATTTTCCCGGAGCTTTTAATTCCCTACACACTTAGCTACACCAGCAAGGAGCAAGCGGAAGAGATTGAAATTTTACTAACTTCCAAAAGTCCTAGCTCCCACTGGGAACTTTTTAAGGAAAGATACGAAAAGGCTTATTCCTTAATGCTGGAAGATCCTTTTCTTCCTCATTTCTCGTTGGAAGGAAAGTATTTTTACAATAAAGACAGTGGAACTTTAAACCGTGCCGTAGTTTATGCTAAGGAGCAGATGAGTAAACAGCTGTTTTATACTTTGCAATACAAAATTAACCGTATAGATCAAGAAGAGGGTGAAACTCCCAACGATGCATTTGAACCTCAAGAAGAAATAGTACTTCATGAAAAGAAAAAATTACCTCCTAGCCCTTTTTTGTTTGATGAGTAGTTTATTTCTGCTCTCTTGTTTAGACCCGATTAAAAGTAAAAACCGTAAGAAATACACGCCGGAATTTTGTTTTGAAGAACCTTTACTGCCTTTGGCGGAAGCGATTTACCAAGGAAATGCACATGAGATTGAAAAACTAGTTCATGATAACCAGATAAACCTGAACACTTGGAGCTCTAAAAGTGGTTTTACCCCTTTGTACTATGCCTGTTTACTAGAAGACGTTTCCGTAGTAAAAAAACTTTTGGAATTGGAGGCGGATCCTAATCTAGTTACTTTAGATGTTAGTGATGGCTCCAAATATCCGAGAAAAGTTACTAATATTTCCTTTGTAGTTTCTCGTGGAAATATGTCTTTAACCCGATTATTGCTGGAAAAAGGAGCCAACCCCAATACCCCTGTGGGAGCATTGCCTCTAAATGATGCCTTAGCACAACGTAGTAGTCAAGAGTATATTGACTTGCTTATGAAATACGGGGCCGATGCTAATTTTTTGGAGTATGGAAGCATTGATAACGCTGCCCAAATTGCCTTTACTGGTAGACATTTTGAACTAATTAATTATTTTTTAGACCAGGGGGCAGATCCTCGCTCGGTGAATCGGTCAGGTTTTAGTTTGGCTTATTATATTCAAGAAGAATTAAAAGAATCTGGAAGAACAAAGCAAGCCAGAGAAACTTTAGAAAACATTAAAAAACGCTTGGAAAAAGAATACGGCATTCGCTTTCCCGTACAATTACAAAGAAGACAAGGAATGATCAATGAAATTCAAAGATACGAAGAAGTACCTGAAAGTATACGTAATTTGCCTCTTATGGAAGAAAGTAAAATATATTTTCAAGAGCTGAAAGATTCCTTAAAAGCAGGCAAGACCATTTCCGGAAAACCCTTGGAAAGTTAAAATAAATTCCCTTAATAATAAGATAAAATTTTAATTTTGAGTTCTTGGTTTAGAGAATTTTAGACTTTTAAAAGATGAAAAGAATAAAAATAATTTTAGTACTACTGATATCTATGGCTTTTTTAACTTCTTGTTTAGACCCGATTAAAAGTAAAAACCGTAAGAAATACACGCCGGAATTTTGTTTTGAAGAACCTTTACTGCCTTTGGCAGAAGCGATTTACCAGGGGAATGCCCGTGAGATTGAAAAACTGGTTCATGATAACCAGATAGACCTAAACACTTGGAGTTCTAAAAGTGGTTTTACCCCTTTGTTCTACGCTTGTTTAATGGAAGACGTTTCTGTGGTAAAAAAACTTTTGGATTTAGGGGCAGATCCTAATTTAGTTACTTTAGATGTTAGTGATGGGTCTAAATATCCGAGAAAAATTACTAATATTTCCTTTGTAGTTTCTCGTGGAAATATGTCTTTAACCCGGGTATTGCTGGAAAAAGGAGCTAGCCCCAATACCCCTGTGGGAGCATTGCCTCTTAACTATGCTATGGCTCATAAAAATAGCCAAGAATATATTGACTTGCTTATGAAATACGGGGCCGATGCTAATTTTTTGGAGTATGGAAGCATTGATAACGCTGCCCAAATCGCTATGAGTGGGATGCATTTTGCATTGGTCAATTATTTTCTAGACCAGGGGGCAGATCCTCGATCTGTCAATCGGTTAGGTTATAGTTTGGCTTTATTGGTACAGGAAGAGTTAGAAGAACCCGGAAGAACAAAGCAAGCCAAAGAAACTTTAGAAAACATTAAAAAACGTTTGGAAAAAGAATACGGCATTCGCTTTCCCGTACAGTTGCAAAGAAGGCAAGGAATGATCAATGAAATTCAAAGATACGAAGAAGTACCTGAAAGTATACGTAATTTGCCTCTTATGGAAGAAAGTAAAATATATTTTCAAGAGCTGAAAGATTCCTTAAAAGCAGGCAAGACAATTTCCGGAAAACCCTTAAACGACTAAGCAATGAGCCAACTGTATGTCCCCCACGGAGCTATAACCACTTGTTTGGAAGGGAAAAAAAATTCCCAAATAAAGGTAAGTTCCCAAAAAACGGTTTTTATGAACCAAAAGCTAAAAGCTACCGAAGACGATCGGTTTCAGGATAATTTTTACTGCCAAAAAATGGTGGGAGGCACTTCTTCCTTAGTGGGCTGGATAAGCGGAGCCATGGGAGCATTGGGCGGTCCGTTGGGGGCTTTTGTGGGTTATTATGCCGGTAGGTTTGTGGGCGGTTTTTTGGGAAACCAATTGTCTTCCCAACTTCTCCCCAGCTTGTGTTCCACCCTTTGCCAATCGTCTCAGTGGTCTTCGGTGCATCCCAAGGTAAAAATTTCCGGTAAACGAGCTTTGTTGGAGAAAGCCACCCTGCAATGCATAATGGGCGGGGTAGTGCATATTGTTTTACCCCAAATGCATAAGGCATTGACCCATGCCCGCATGGCTGCCGCTTCCTATGAAGATGTAGACTTTCAAAATCCCGAAAATAATAAGGTTATCAATGGATTTACACCCGTAAACGAAGATCGTGCAATAAAAATTCTTGGAGATCGCTGGAAAGAATTATTAAACCAAGATCTCAACAATGGTTTTTATGCTGCTTTATATGAAGACAGGGAGGGCAATGTGGTCATTGCATACCGAGGCACGGAACCTTCCAAAACTGCAGATTTAAAAGAAGATTATTTGCAGGCAATGGGTATCCGTTCCGATCAATACGACGCTGCTGTAAAACTAGCAAAAAAGGTAAAACAAGCTAAAAATTCAGGAGATATTCTCGGGCAGGTCAGCATTACGGGGCATTCTTTAGGGGGTGGGCTTGCCACCATAGCCGGAGCAGCTACCGGCTACGAAACCTATACTTACAATGCGGCGGCCGTGCATAATTCTAGCTACCAAAGAAATGGTGTGGAGAAAAATACGGAACATATACAGGCTTATATAGGTACTCGGGATATTTTAAACACCTTGCAGGACCAAAGGGAAATGGTGCTTTCGGGGGCGGTATTGGGTGCACCAGCGGTTATGCCTGTCTTGGGCGGTGTAGCGGGCGGGGCTACCGGTACCGTGGTTGGGGGTTCTTTGGGTGCGGTATCTACACTGCCTAGCTTAAATCCTTCGATCATAGGGAGTGGTACCTTGGTAGGGGCAAATGTGGGGGGAACGACTGGAACGGTTGCCGGCCTCCTTGGAGGGGGATTGCTGGGAACTCTTTTGTCTGCTTCTGGAATATGGGGGCTGGCTACGGGAGGAATGCCTCGCCAAGAAGGTGTTCAACGCATTGTAGTTCCCCAAAGCGATAGCGATGCTATGCACGCCATGGAACCTTTAATTGTCGCTATGGAAAAAATGTTTGCTAAAATGGGGGGTGGCAAACCGGTGAAAGCTCTTCTTAAAAATTAAGCCCTTGGGATTCCCCCAAGGGTAAAATATATAAATACTTACATAAATTCACTAATTGTAATGCCCTTTGTTGATAAAGCTTCTCTTTCTTTACTCTAGCCTATAAAGCATAAAACGATCTTTTTTCTCTTGTATCCATTTATTATTCCTATAAGAATAAGGAAATTTAAAAAATTAATTTTATTTAATTTTTTTACCTCATCTAAACTACAATCAGTTTCTACATAATTTGCATGCATGTTTAATAACCAATTATAAATTTATTTGTATCCTTTTACTATTCGAGCTATTTTATTTAAATAATTAAATAAAATTCAATTTTTTTAAATATAAGAAAATAAATAATATGAATAATTATACTATAAATATAAAATAACAACTATTAATCAATATTTGTCGATTTCATTAAAAATTTATTATTATTAATTTCATTAATTTCGCGTTCATTATTCTCTAAACAGAGATTCTGTTTAGAGAATAATATTCTCAATTAGAACCTATATTTATTTTTTATAATTTACTTGATCTAATCATGATTGAAATAATAATTTTTTTACTTCCTGCTATTTTTGCTACAAGTATATTTGATTTTTTCACTAAACAAAAAAGTTCTCCTTTCACATTTCTTAAAAAGAGTTTACTATTTATGCTTGCCATCAATCTATTCGTATGGTTATCTATGATCATAGTTTTCGATAGCGACATATTGCAAGTACAGCTAGATAACTACCATAGTATGTTTTTTAGTTTATCTTATTTAGTCACTGCCTTGGTATACGCATTTATTTTATCCTTTTTGTCCTTTATATTTAAAAAATATGTTAAAACCTTTTTAGTGTATAAAAAGAATAAAAAATGAAATTTCCCAAAAAAATAATATTATTTTTCTTAATATTTTTATCCATTACAATCTTCTTTATCCTACTATGGCTTAACAGTAATTTTGCCCATGCTACTTTTGAGCAAATTTTATTTCATATTAATATACCGGATAACAACCCAACGTTTGATTATAAAACGAATTTAATTCTTTTAACCTTACTACCTGCCTCATTAATAACTTTATGTTTCATAGTATTATCTATGGATTTTTCTAAAAATGAAAGTTTATTCTTGTATATTAAACTTTTTACTAAAATTAAGTTTAGAATTCAAATATATCCAATTCAACTTTTTAGGAAACACTTATTTATATTTACCATCTTCTTAATTTTACTATCTTCTTATTTGGTCTACAAAAAATTTAAATCTTACAATGTGTATGGTTATTTTTTTGAAAAAACAGCCTTGTACGATCAAGAATATATTAATCCCAAAAAAATTAAAATTACTTTCCCTGAAAAACCTAACAACCTTATAGTTATTTACTTAGAATCCATGGAGACCACCATGCAATCTAAAGAAGAAGGAGGTTTGTTTAATCAAAATATAATTCCAGAACTTACAAAATTGGCTAAGGATAATATTAATTTCAGCCAGTCCGATCATGTAGGTGGAAGTGTTCAGGTTTCATTTACGGGTTGGACTATGGCGGCTGTAGTAGCCTCTACAAGTGGTATTCCTTTAAAGCTTTCCAATAAAAAAGAAAATGACATGGAAAGGTATAAAGTTTTTTTGCCTAATGCCTTAACTTTAGGGGATATTCTTGAAAAAGAGGGATACAATAATATACTGATGGAGGGTTCGGATTCCAAGTTTTCAGGTTTAAAAACTTTTTTCCAAAGCCATGGAAAATTTCAAATTAAAGATTATAATTACTTTAAGGAAAATGGGCTAATTCCTAAAGATTACTTGGTCTGGTGGGGAATAGAGGATGCTAAATTATTCAATTTTGCTAAACAGGAATTAACCGATTTATCTAAAGACCAAAGACCTTTTGCTTTTGTTATGAATACTATGGACACTCATTTCCCTAATGGTTATTTAGATCCTAATGCAGATATTAAATTTGACAACCAATATGCAAATGTTAATGCAAATTCAAGCAAACAACTGTATGAATTTATTGAATGGTTGAAATCCCAATCTTTTTTTAAAAATACGACTATTATCATCTTGGGAGATCATCTTTCTATGGATAATTTTTATAAAAGTTATGATGTAAATCAGCGCTTTCCCTATAATTGTGTCATTAATTCCGTAGTTCAACCTAAACATATGAAAAATAGAAATTTTACTACTTTTGATTGGTTTCCTACGATTATTGAAAGTATTGGCGGTAAAATTGATGCCCCAGGCTTAGGATTAGGACGTTCACTCTTTGGTAATGATCAAACTTTATTAGAAAAAATGGGTAAAGACAGTTTGAACAATGAACTAAGCAAAAATTCAGATACTTTTAATCATTTTTGGAATAATTAATTTTATGAACAAAAATTATCCGAACTTAATTATATGAATCATTATAGATTTATGAACTTTATTTTGATTATTTATTATAATCTCTAGCTCCAAATAATTTTGTTCCAATTCTTACCATGTTACTCCCGCATTGTATAGCTATGGGGTAATCATTAGACATTCCCATAGATAATGTTTGTAACTCAAATTCTTTTTGATGTTTTATAAAAAAACTATTTAATGAAAGGAATTCCTCATTAATCTGCTGGATATTATCTGTAAAAGAAGCCATTCCCATAAGCCCTATAATATTTACATGAGGAAAAGCTCCAAGTTTTTTTTGAGTTAAAATTTGCAAGGCTTCATTAAAAGTAAGTCCATATTTTGTTTCCTCTTGAGCTATTTTAACTTGCAAAAGTATAGAAAGTATTCGGTCATTTTTAATAGCTTCTTTTTCAACAATATGTAGTAGTTCTTCGCTATCCACCGAATGAATTAAATGTACAAATGGTGCTATATATTTAACCTTATTTTTTTGTAAATGTCCGATCTGATGCCAACGAATATCTTTGGGTAAAGCCTCTTCTTTTTGCATCATTTCTTGAACTTTATTTTCTCCAAAATCTTTCTGTCCAGCCTTATACATACCTGCAATTTCTTCAATCGATCTAGTTTTTGAAACTGCTACTAAGCTTACATTTTCAGGAAGTGTATTTAACGTATCTGTTAATCTTATTGATTCATTCATTCCTTTTTCCCATAATCTAAAGACAAAAATAACTAAAAAGTTAAAAAGATCATTTGTTTTTCATTTAAAAGCCAATACATTACTAATACTTATTTAGTACATAAAATCATTATAACTATATCATAACAATTTCTCCATGAAAATACCTAACAATCTCCGATTACGAGTTCTACTGTTATATTTAATCTTTTAAAGATTTTAATTGTTCTTTCATTTAAGTTATCTAAATTTAGAAAGCTAAGCTAGGATTTCACTTAGTTAGTAGGAGAAAACAAATCACTCGTTGAAAGTTCTACCACATTTCCAAATTTTTTAATTTCCTTCCAATCTATGATATCACTATTGCCCATTAAAGCAACATTATACTTTTTATTCTTTATATTTTTATTAAAGAAATTTTTTAAATCATTTAAAGCTATGGTTTGAACTTCACTATAAACTTTTTTTCTTATATCATCATCCAACCCTTTCTTTTTTGCTGAAAGGTAAGACCAAAAAAGATTCGTTTTGGTAATCCTTTGAGAGGCTATTTGTTTTAAAGCACTTTTTTTTGCATTTTCAAATTGTTCCTCTATTTCTGGCATATCATTCATCAACTTATACATGGTTTCCATTGCTAAAGGTAATTTTTCAGCTTGGGTACCTAGATAAAGAGAAACTGCATCATGTTTATGCTGATCAGCGGCTATAGAATAGAAAGCATATGCTGAATAGGCTAACGACTTACTTTCTCTAATTTCTTGAAAAACAATTGAGGATAAGCCACTTCCAAAGTATTCGCTAAATATATAGGCAAAAGAAATTTTAGATACATCAAATATTTCTCCTTTAGATTGTGCTAAAACTTCCGTTTGTACCATATCGTACGGGGTAAAATAAATGGTTCCATCTGACACTAGTTCCTCATAGTTTAATGATTGGGTGTATATGTTCTTCCCTAAGGTATTGTGATTTTCAATTATTGCTTTTTTTATTAGCTCTTCGTTAGGTCCAAAATGAAAAATTTCATGTTTATATGAAGTTAACCCTTTTATAATTTGAATTAAGTCTTCTGGATTTTTATTAAAAAGTTCTTCTTCTTTAATTATATTTTTAATTCGATTGTTTTGCCCGTACTTCGCGTATTGCATTAAAGCATTAAAAATATATTGTTTATTCCTTTGTGCATCTTTTCTAGCTTTTAAAATTGTTTGTACATAATCATGATAGGCTTTATCATCTACTTTAGGATCTTTTAATAGATGTTCTACTAACCGTATCCCTTGGGGCAAGTTTTCTTCTAACCCATGAAGAGATAAAACAATTTTTTCATTTTGAACCTGAAGCGAGTATTTAACTCCCATCTTATAAAATTCTTGTTCAAGTTCCGATTTTTTGTATTGGTTGGTACCAATAACATTTAAGTACCCTAAAGCTAATCCTAACTCTTGATTATGATCTAAACCAAAATCAAAAATATAATAAAGTCTCCCTAAGGCATTATTCTTATTTTTAATAAAAGAGAATGGCGTGGCATTTATCTTATCAAAATGAATGCTATCTTTATAATCTACAAATTGAGGTTCAATTTCTTTCTCTGGAATTTGTATAAATTCTTTATAGAAAATAGAATGAGCTTTACGATTAATGGTTATAGGTGTAATTCTAGGACTTTCAACACGTATTAAATGATCATTCGTTCCTGTTTCTTTATAAACAACTACATAATTGTCTTTATAGAATTTATTGGCAAACTCAACAATAGATGGTTTAGTAATTTTATCCAGTTCATCAAATTCTTTAAGAATGGATTCCCAAGACTTTTTTTGTATAAAAGAAGTATACATTTGTGTTGCT
Organism: Apibacter muscae; assembly: GCF_007845595.1. Lineage (NCBI taxonomy): Bacteria > Pseudomonadati > Bacteroidota > Flavobacteriia > Flavobacteriales > Weeksellaceae > Apibacter > Apibacter muscae. Next base: position 11,036 of record NZ_SELI01000014.1, on the reverse strand, counting down.
AGCCCACTTGCTGTATCCCAGTTTTGAATTCTTTGTGTTTTAAAATTGCTTACAATAGCAGGAATTAACCAATCGGGAAAATTTCCTTTTTTTACTTCTTCTATTTGATCTAAAAGAAGTTTTTCAATTTGTTTTAAATCTTGTCCTTCTCTGGGTGCCCCGAATAAGATATGCATTCCATAATCATTAAAAAAAGAAGTATATGAACCTGCTCCTTGTGCTTTTTGTTTTTGATTAATGTTAATATCAATTAACCCTGCTCCTGAGTTGTTTAATATCATATCAACCATTTTTACTTTCAAAAGATCTTCACTATTAGCTCCTTGCGTTCTAAAAGCTAGTTGTAGCTTTTCGGAGGAGGGGCTTTTTACAGTTCTTTTAACTACAGATGTAAGTGGTTTCTCAATAATTTTATTAAAAACCGGTAACTCTCTATATTTAAAATTTCCAAAATTTTGATCTATCCATTGAATGGCATTTTCAAAATCTAAATCCCCAACCAATACCATTGCCATATTATTGGGAACATAATAATTTTCAAAATAACTATGTATTGCCTTCATAGAAGGATTTTTTAAATGTTCTGATGTGCCCAAGGTCGTTTGTTGTCCATAAGGATGATTTGGAAACAAGGCATCCATCAACTGATAATTTACTAAGCGCGCATCGTTATCCTGAGCTCGATTAAATTCTTCATACACCGTTTCTAATTCTGTGTGAAATAACCGTAAAACTAAAGTAGAAAAGCGTTCTTTTTCCACAAGTAGCCATCGTTCCAATTCATTGGATGGAATCACGTTTTTATAAATGGTTTCATCTAACCAAGTATGAGCATTTGTTCCCGAAGCACCAATCTGAGACAAAAGTTGGTCGTATTCATTAGCGACAGCATATTGAGAAGCCTCTTGAGATAAGGCATCAATTTTGGAATAAATTTGAATTTTCTTATCTGGGTCTGATTCAACTTTATGAGCTTCATAAAGATCTGAAATTTGTGATAATAATTTAGATTCTTCTTCCCAATTTAAAGTTCCGATTTTAGAAGTTCCTTTAAACATCATATGCTCTAGATAGTGAGCTAGTCCGGTCTGGTCGGAAGGATCATTTGCAGATCCTGTACGTACAGCTATAAAAGTTTGTATTTTGGGTTCATCAATATTTTGAGCCAAATACACTTTCAACCCATTTTTTAATGTATAAATCCTTGTTTGTGATGGATCTTGAATTACCGTTTCATATTTGTATCCATTTATATCCGTCTTAATTTCAGTATTATAAGGTTGAGCATCAGTCATCGTAAAAAGGTTTAAAATAATTGGTAAGAAAAATTTTCTCATTAAATTTTTGAAAAATTTATTCAAATATTCTTTTTCCTATATATAAAGTTTAAATAAGTAAATCCTAAAATCGCCGCACAAAGAGAACTTATTAATATCATAAATTTGGCATTGTTTATATAATCGTAATGCATTACAGGATCAAACGCTAGCAATGTTATGAATATAGACATGGTAAAGCCAATACCGCCTAGGAAGCTTATCCCCATTAATTGCTTCCAACCTATTTGTGAAGGTAAGACGCACAGTTTAGACTTGCAGGCTATAAAAGTAAATAAAAATATACCTAAAGGTTTACCCAACACTAAACCCAGAAAAATACCTAAAGTATAGGGTTGAGAAAATAGTTCTGGAAAACCTGAATCTATAACTATTGCAGTATTGGCTAAGGCAAATACTGGTAATATTAAGAAGCTAACAGGATGATGCAACGCCGAAAGTAATTGATAGGACTTTGTGTTTTTACCTCCGTCTCCAAAGGGAATAACAAAAGCTAGTAAAACTCCGGTAATTGTTGCATGAACTCCGGAATTTAACATAAAATACCACATGATTATTCCTCCTATTATGTAGGGTATTAATGACTTTACTTTTAATAAATTTAAAATTAATAAAATTGCCCAAATCCCCAAGGCGGTTCCTAAGGAAAACATAGATAGATCTTGAGTATAGAAAAGAGCAATAACTATAATGGCTCCTAAATCGTCAATGACTGCCAATGCAGTTAAAAACACGCGTAAGGCAAGTGGAATTCTTTTTCCTAAAAGGGATAATACTCCTAATGCAAATGCTATATCCGTAGCCATAGGAATACCAGTACCTGAGGCTGTTTCTGTATTATAATTAAAGTAAGCATAAATTCCTGCAGGTATTAAAATTCCGCCTAAAGCAGCCATAATTGGCAAAAGTGCTTGCTTAACATTTGATAATTCGCCAATATAAATTTCTCGAGCTAGCTCTAATCCTACCATAAGAAAAAATACCGTCATTAAAGCATCGTTAATAAAAGTATCTAAACTTAAAGGCTCTCCATGATGATTAAAAAAATTAAAATCTCCGAATTGCAGTCGAATTGGCGTTTTCCAAAATTCTAAATAGCTATTTTGAAAAATAGAATTGGCTATAATTAAAGATATTATAGTGCATATAATCAAAATGATTCCAGCCGTTTTTTCATCTTCTAAAAAATCATTAAATAACTTATTAATCCTCTTCATGTTTTTTATGGGTTTATTTCAACAAAATTACGATTTAAAAAACTTATGAATTAACTATAGCTATTGATTATTCATGAAAAATGACTTTGCTAGATGTATAACAAAGTCATTTATTTATTTCACTTTCTAAAAACTTAGAAAAATTCAATGATTTTTTTAAAAAAGTAAAATATTAATTTCTCATTTTTTGGTTTATGTTTGAAGTCTTAGTTTCTTCTTTGGACAATATAAATAAAAATCGTTTATTTAAAAAAAAATTCTATAATTGTAAAAATGTTTTTAAACTTAATATAACTTAAATGCTTTTAAATTACTGATGCAAAGAATATTACAAAATACGTTTATAATAAATATTTCCTTATATATAGATAAATATTTATTATTTTAACACAAAATCTAGCTTTTTTAATAAATTAAAAACCTTCAATATTTAGTCCCTAAATTCGAAAATGAAAGAATTTTACGAAAAAGTTTATAAAATAGTTTCAAAAATTCCTTACGGAAAAGTTACTACTTATGGGCTAATTGGTGAATACATCGGAGTTAAAAGTTCCGCTCGAATGGTAGGATATGCTATGAATCATTCTCATCAATTAAATATACCTGCTCATCGAGTAGTAAATCGAAAAGGCTTACTTACAGGGAAACACCATTTTGCAACTCCATCTTTAATGAAGGAACTTCTTGAAAACGAGGGATTGGAAGTAGAAAACGATCAAATTGTTAATTTTAAAAATCATTTATGGGACCCAAAATCACTAGATAATAAAAATTTATCATCAATTTAATATTTATAACTTAATTTACCTAATTTAGCAGTTAGAAAGACCTAACAATTGAACAAAAAATCTTTACAAGAAGTACATGAATCTATTAATACGGATAGCCCTAAAAGGTGGAGACGTATTTTTGCATTTTTTGGCCCGGCTTATTTAGTTGCTGTAGGATATTTAGATCCTGGTAACTGGGCTACGGATATTGCAGGAGGTAGTAAATTTGGATATGCCTTGATATGGGTATTATTAATGAGCAACTTAATGGCTTTACTTCTACAGTCTTTAAGTGCTCGTTTAGGAATTGTTCGTGGATTAGATTTAGCGCAAACCAATCGAGAATATTATCCTAAGTGGATGAATTATATCCTATATGCTTTTGCTGAAATTGCTATAGCTGCCACTGACTTGGCTGAGGTGTTAGGAATGGCAATAGGACTACAACTTTTATTTGGCTTAGATCTAATTTGGGGTGTATGGATAGCCGCCTTAGACACATTTTTACTTCTTGTTTTACAAAGGTTTGGTATGCGTAAAATGGAAGCTTTTATTATAGCTTTAGTAAGTATTATTGGCGGATGTTTTTTGGTTGAAATGTTTTTAGCAAAACCAGAACTGGAAAAAGTTGTACAAGGATTTAAACCCTCTTTACCTAATAACGAAGCTCTTTATATAGCTATAGGAATTATAGGTGCAACTGTAATGCCTCATAATTTATATTTACATTCAGCACTTGTTCAAACAAGAAAAATAAAAAGAGATTTTCAATCTATAAAAAGAGCCATCAAATATAATTTTTTTGATAGCCTTATTGCTTTAAATTTAGCTTTTTTTGTTAATGCTTCAATTTTAATATTAGCAGCTGCTACCTTTTACAAGGCGGGATTACATGATATTGCTGGTTTACATGATGCTTATAGAATGCTTTCTAATATCTTAGGTCCAATGGCTCCATTTTTATTTGCTATAGCTTTAATCGCAGCCGGACAAAGCTCTACAGTTACAGGTACCTTGGCTGGGCAGATTGTAATGGAAGGATATTTACATTTCCGTATGAATCCAGCACTTCGAAGATTATTGACCCGTATGCTTGCTATAATTCCAGCAGTTATTGTGATTAGCATTTTAGGAGACAATTCTGTTGATGAAATGCTTATTTTTAGTCAGGTTTTGCTTAGCATGCAATTAGGGTTTGCCGTTATTCCTTTAATACATTTTGTAAGTGATAAAGAAAAAATGGGAAAATTTGCCATTAAACTTCCTATAAAAATTCTTTCATGGCTGGTATGTATTATTATTGTAATTCTGAATATTAAACTGGTCTATGACGAGGAAATCTTGATATTTAAAAATCCTGAAATTTCCTTAGGAGTTAAAATAGTTTTAGGTTGTATTTCTTTTTCTTTACTATTTTTTTTATTCAATATAATTATTTATCCTTGGTTAGTAAGAGCAAAAAAATTGAAGTTTAATATTCACGATAATTTAGTAAAAAATAAACTTTCACAAATTAAAAATTTTAATACTATTGGGATTGCTTTAAATTTCTCAAAGAATGATGCTAAAGTGCTCAATTATCTTTCATTGGTCGCAGATAAAACTACTCGTATTATTCTAATACATATTACTGAAAGTGCTTCGGCTAACTACTACGGAAAAATTGCAGATGATCTTGAAACAAAATTTGATACAAAAAAACTTGATTCCTATAGGGATTTTTTAGAGAAAGAAGGATACGAAAATATTGAAACAAAATTAGGATATGGACTGCCTGCAATTAATCTTAGAAACTTAACTGAAGAAAATCAAATTGAAATTTTATTAATTGCTAAACATGGACACAAGGGTTTAGTAAACCTTATATTTGGAACAACTTCTACTAAAATACATTCTAAGATTGATATACCTATTTTAATAGTATAATGAAATAATTTTATTAAAAAAGGGATTAAATATTTAATCCCTTTTTTAAATTTCTTTATCTTTAAAAGAACATACTCAATTATAGAAACCTTCTTTTTATAAGAAGGTAAATAACTTATCTTCTGGCAATCTAGATTTAGGTAGAGAAGCGTTATAATCATTTTCATCATGATATCCTAAACTTGCAATTACTACACTTGTTAAACCTTTTTCCTTTAAATTAAGTATTTCATCTAATTTTTCAGGTATGAAGCCTTCAATGGGAGTAGAATCAATTTTTAAACTAGCGGCGGCTAAAAGTAATTGACCTAATGCAATGTAAATTTGCTTACTTTCCCAATTAACTAATTTTTCTTCAGAACTATTATTTAAACCAACAAAATATCTCCTTCCCTCATCGTTCTGTTTTTTTAGTTCTTCATTTGAAAATCTATGATCATTATCTTCTTGCTCAATTAATTCTTGGAATCGTTCTTCCGTAAACCTTAATTTAGCACAAAAAATAACTACTTGTGAAGCTCCTTCTATCCTTGCATGATTGAATTCTAAAATGGCTGGTAATATTCTTTTCTTCGCATCATCAGACTCAACTATTATAAAATGCCAAGGTTGAGAATTAACAGAAGATGGTGCATTTTTTAATACTTCATAAAGTTTTTGAATGTCTTGTGTAGAAATTTTCTTTTCCTTATTATAATGTTTGGTGGTAAACCTTTTTTTTGATATTTCTGCTATATCCATTTTAATTAAGTTTTATATTAATAATTAAGGAAACTTAGGGAATTTTTTGAAATCTGGCTTACGCTTTTCCAGAAAAGCATTTTTCCCTTCTTGAGCTTCATCCATTAAATAATACATTAAAGTAGCATCTCCTGCCAACTGCATTAGACCATGTTGACCGTCTAATTCAGCATTTAAGCACCGCTTAATCATCCGCAAAGCCAATGGGCTTCTCTCTTGCATTATTTGGCACCATTCAATAGTAGCATCTTCCAATTCAGAAAAAGGAACCACTTTATTTACCAAGCCCATTTCCATTGCTTCATGGGCGGTATATTGTTGACACAAAAACCATATTTCTCTTGCTTTTTTTTGCCCCACACTTCTAGCTAAATAAGAAGACCCGAATCCACCATCAAAACTTCCAACTTTTGGTCCAGTTTGTCCAAACTTTGCATTTTCTGAAGCTATCGTTAGATCGCATACTACATGAAGCACATGTCCTCCTCCAATTGCATAGCCGTTAACCATTGCGATGACTGGCTTTGGTATTTCTCTAATTTTTTTATGTAAGTCCAACACATTTAATCTGGGAATGCCATCCTCTCCCATATATCCTCCCACACCTTTTACGTTCTGGTCTCCTCCACTACAAAACGCTTTGTCTCCTGCACCCGTTAAAATAATAACATCAATTTCTGAATGTTCACGGCAATAGTCCATGGCTTCTAACATTTGAAAATTGGTTTCCGGTCTAAATGCGTTGTATACTTGAGGTCTATTGATTGTAATTTTTGCAATCCCTTCCCAATATTGAAACAATATATCTGAATATTCTTTTATAGTTTTCCAATTCTTAGCCATATTATTTTTTTGTTTTTAAACATCCAAAGTTAAAAATTTTTAAGAGTTATGCTTACTAAAGTGTTCCTTTAAAGCGCTATTTAAAATTTCGTTAAAAATTTATTCCGATGTTTATTTTTTTTATTTTTATAATAAAAAAAATGAACTATATAAATAATTTCTTTAATAAAATACCAGATTGGCTTTCTAGTAGACTTTCTATTTTTATTTATTTATTCTTACTTTTTTACCTAGTAATCTTCGCTCTCCTATGCATTATAATACCGTCTTGGAAAGATTTTATGCCCTCCGACAATGCTCAATTAATTTTTGGAAATTATACCAATGTTATTAGTGCATTGGGTGCTTCCATTGCTGCGGGTAGTGGAGTAAGTGTTCATAAAAGTTCTCAAATTTCTAGAAGAAATCATAGAGAATTATTAGACACTATCAAAAAATTGAATAATCGACTGGATGAATTAAATAAATCTATTTCCGATAATAAAAAAATTTAAATCTATTTAACTATTTATATAATCAATCTTTTACTGCTTGTAATTACTTAAATGAATCATTCTCATTTAAATCAAACCCGTCATTTAACCACTGCTTTCTAACTTTGCTAGGGATTAGAAAATGCCCAACAGCGAGAATAATAAACCATACGGGTGTAAAGATTAATGCTTGCCTAGTATCATCTTTAAACCAAAGAGCTATAATAAGAAGAACAAAGAACGTTAAAGCTCCGTAAACAGAAAATAATCCACCTGGGACTTTGAATTTAGATTTTTTGTGTAATTCTTTCCTTTTCGATCTATATACTATATAGGAGATCAAAATCATTGACCATACAAAAACAAACAAAATTGTTGAAGCTGTACTTACTAAAGTAAATGCAAGCATGATATTTTCATTCCCAAAGTATAATAAAATAACTGCCGGTAGTAAACAAAGGCATGAAAATAAAAGACCATATGCGGGTACTGAAACTTTAGAGAGTTTTTTAAAAATTGTAGGAGCCTTTTGACTTAGAGCTAAACCGTAAAGCATTCTACTTGTTGAAAAAATACCACTATTTGCTGAAGATGCTGCGGAGGTCAAAACCACAAAATACGTAATACTAAAAGCAGCAGCAATTCCTGCGAAATTAAATAATACTATAAATGGACTAGCATTAGGATTTATCATTCTCCATGGCATTACAGACATTATAACAGCCAAAGCCAATACATAAAAAAATATTACACGTACAGGTATTGCATTGATCGCCTTAGGAAGAGTTTTTTCAGGATCTTTAGTTTCAGCAGCAGTAGTACCTACCAATTCAACACCTACAAAAGCAAAAACCGCAATCTGAAATCCAGCTACAAAACCCGCGAATCCAGTAGGAAAGAATCCTCCATCGCTCCATATATTACTTAAAGATGCAACAATACCTACGGGTGTCTTAAATTTATAGATGATGAAAACAGCCCCAATAATAACTAGAGCTACGATTGCTAAAATTTTTATAATTGAAAACCAGAATTCTGCTTCACCAAAAAGTTTTACAGTTAATAAATTTAGACATAGAAAAATAAATATACAAATGAATGCGGGTACCCATGGATCAACAGCTCCAGGAAATAAATATTCAATATATCCTGAAATAGCAATTAAATCTGCACTCCCAGTAACTATCCAACAGAACCAATAAGTCCAACCCATAAAGAATCCAGCAGTAGGACCTAACAAATCTGTTACAAAATCTACAAATGATTTGTATTGAAGATTCGATAATAATAATTCCCCCATTGCGCGCATAACGAAAAATAATACAAACCCTATGATTGCATAAACCAATAATATTGAGGGTCCTGCTAAACTAATCGTTTTACCTGAGCCCATGAATAATCCTGTCCCTATAGCTCCACCAATAGCTATTAATTGTATATGTCTATTTGTTAGGTTTCTCTGTAACTTTTTGCCTGGTTGATTCATTTTATAATTTAATTCACTTTTTAATGAGATTAGCATGTAAAAGTATGATAAAATTAATTTTTCTAGAAAAAAATAATTATAAAATATTTATTAATTCGCATATACCTCTCTAAGCTGAATTAATAATTATTTACTTTTGTATAAAAGCATTAAAAATGAATAAACAAATCTTACATTCTAAAATATACGAAAACAAAAACAAACCATCCCTTTTAATATTCCATGGTTTGTTTGGTTTACTTGATAATTGGGGAAGTTTAGGAAAAAAATTTGGAGAAAATTATGATACTCATCTAATTGATTTAAGAAATCATGGAAAAAGTTTTCATTCTGATGAAATGAGTTATGAATCTATGGTTGAAGATATTGCAGATTATATAGATTTTTATAACTTAAATAAACCTATTCTTCTAGGTCATTCTTTAGGAGGAAGAGCTGTCATGTCTTTTTCAATAGAGAAACCTGATTTAGTTCATAAACTAATTGTTGTAGATATGGCTCCCAAAGCCTATAAGCCACATCATGTCAAAATTTTTGAAGCATTAAATACTATAGATTTTTCTAATGTAAGAGATCGAAAAGATGTTGAAAATATGCTTTCTAAAGAAATTGATAATAAGGCCATTGTTCAGTTCTTAGTAAAAAATGTTTATAGAAAGGATGATAATTCATTTGATTTTCGATTTAACTTGAAAGGTTTAGAGAAAAATTATATTCACATAATTTCAAAAGCCATTGAAACTGGTATATTTCTCGGGTCAAGTTTATTTATTTCAGGAGAAAAATCCAATTATATACTTGAGGATGACAAAATTGAAATTATTAAACAATTCCCTAATTCTGAATTTATTTCAATATCTAATGCGGGACATTGGGTGCAAGCAGAAAATCCAACTGATTTTTATAATTCTGTTGTTTCATTTATTGAATCCTAAAGTTATTAACAATAATACTTATTAAATAATAATTTGAAAATTATTTAATGAGCAAGTAAATAAACTTTTTTAATTAGAATAAGCAAAGATTTAGAATAATAGATTAGATATTATATTTAAATATTTAGCAAATTCCCATATAACTTATCAAATAACAGCCATGAAATACTATTTAATTGCAGGAGAAGCTTCAGGTGATTTGCATGCTTCAAACTTAATGAAAGAAATTAAAAAATTAGACTTTGAAGCAAAATTTAGATTCTGGGGAGGAGATTTGATGCAGGCTCAAGGAGGTCAATTGGTAAAACATTACAAACAACTTGCATTTATGGGATTTGTGGAAGTTGTACAAAATATTGGAACTATTCTAGGTAATATCAAATTTTGTAAAGGGGATATCTCCAACTTTCATCCAGATTGCGTTATTTTTATTGATTATCCAGGGTTTAATCTACGATTATGTAAATTTGTTAAAAATCTAGGAATTAAGACATATTACTATATTTCACCCCAACTTTGGGCTTGGAAATCTGGACGGGTTAAGTTAATAAAAAAGTATGTGGATCATATGTATGTAATTCTACCATTTGAAAAAGATTTTTATGCAAAGTACAATTATAAAGTTAATTTTGTAGGTCATCCACTGTTAGATGCTCTAAAACATATACCTAAAATCAATGATCAACAATTTAGATCAGAAAATAGATTATCTAATAAACCAATTATAGCTCTATTACCTGGAAGCAGAAAGCAAGAAATAAAAAAAATTTTACCTTTAATGCTTAGCATTAAAAAAGAATTTCCAGACTATGAATTTGTCATCGCAGGAGCACCCTCATTTAATTTGAATTTTTATAACCATTTAATAAATAGTAATATAAAAATCATAACGAATCAAACCTATCAATTACTACAACTATCAGAAGGCGCATTAGTAACCTCAGGGACAGCGACACTAGAGACAGCATTATTAAAAGTTCCACAGGTAGTATGTTATAAAGGAAGTAAAATATCCTATTTCATAGCCAAACGCTTAATTAAGCATATAAAATACATTTCCTTAGTAAATTTAATCATGGATAAAGAAATCGTAAAAGAATTAATTCAAAACGAGCTTACTCCTTTTAATTTAAAAAAAGAATTATCTAAGATCTTAGAGGCTAAGCATAGATCCAATCTAATTTTACAATATGATCAACTACAAAATAAATTAGGAGAATCCGGGGCTTCCAAACGAACTGCCTATTTGATTTATGAGACGTTAATGAATAATAAATAACGAAAATAAGAGTTAATTATTATATATAA